>JADHXB010000048.1 GCA_016783155.1 Dehalococcoidia bacterium | reverse complement strand
GAGCAGCTGGGGAAAGGTGTTGTCCTTGAGAGTGACACATGTTTTCAGCCACTGCCGAGCGATGCCGACCATCTGTGGGAATAGCCACGGTTTGTCATTACCGTCATTGTCACGGAAATACTTGTCAAGCGTTAGCCTAGCCAGAAGGAAAGCCACTTCCTGTTCCCTGTGGTTTTTTAGGTCATCAAGGGTATGGATGCTGGTTTCTCCGACGATAGGGGCATTTTCCGTCCTAGTTGGTATATCACGGGTAGACAACGACATCTGGGAATCCTCATTGAAATTAGCAGTCAGACGTTCTCTAGGCAGGTCATAACGATAGCCGGTAAGTCGTGGGAAGGTAATCTCGCAAGCGATTCTCTCCTCTAGGGCGCGCACGCGGGTGGGTATGGGTCCAGGTTTCGGGTCAGTTGCCGAGCCGGAACAGGGGATGAAGGAGAATGGCACCCCGTAGACCTCGGCATACTCCGGGTCGAATTTATCATCGCTATTCGGGACATAGCTCATGCGGCGTAATCCGCGCCCTACGACCTGCTCACATAAGAGTTGTGTGCCGAAGGCGCGAACGCCCATGATATGAGTAACGGTATTAGCGTCCCATCCCTCAGTCAGCATTGAGACGGATACCACGCACTTAACATTCTCTCCGAGCTTACCCTGCTTGCCTACTGTGTTCATCACCTCACGCAGAAGATCTTCGTCAGTTAGTTTCTCTGCGTCTCGCCCCGGGAAGCGAACAGAGTATTCTCTTTTGAATTCATAAATAGCGAGAGCAGCTATTTTCTTGAACTCTTTACTCATGGCTTCACCCGATTCAAGCTGCTCACTATCAATGAGGATAGTATTAGGTGTGGAAAGCCAGTTGCCACCATCATCAGAATTGCGGAATATAGGCAGGTTACCGGGAACGACTACGGTGGAGTCATTCGGCAGTTTCTTGCCCCAACCCGATATCCAATCATAAACCAGCTTGGAAACATTCGTGTTGTTACAGACAACAATAAACACCGGTGGGGTCTGCCCTTTAGCCCTGGCTTCGGTGTTCTGCTCCCACTTACGATAGTATTTTTCATAGTTACCATAGAGACTGTAGAGAGCGCCTTCCAGTTCCTTAGGTAAATTGGTCCCTCCGCCGCTCTCGTCTTTGGTGCCGCGGCCTTTTTTCGGGAGGTGCTCACGGATGAGCGCCCAGATATTGCGATAGGTGGGCAGTTCATTGGTCATAGAGTCATCAGAGACCGGTACCCGTGGCACCTTTACAATTCCACACTCAATCGCGTCAATAAGCGAGAAATCTGAGATGACCCAAGGGAATAATGTTCCCTCGGGATAGCCTGAGCCGCGCAGGAAAAATGGAGTGGCGGAAAGATCATAAGTTGACTTCACTCCAATCTTTTTCTTCACTGCCTCCAACCCGGATATCCAGATGCGAGCTTCTTCCTCTCGCTTCTCAACCTCTTTCCTTTCATCGCCCACGAGCTTGATATCTTCACCATCAGCACGGCGGCGATAACAGTGGTGGGCTTCGTCATTGATGACGATGATATTCTTTTTATTTCCCAGTTCACGACAAACCCGGCGGACCATCTGGTCGTGCGTTTCTGTAAGGGAATTATTTTGACCTTTTAATAGGATATCTTTGGTCAGTTTGCCAGCGTTTACCAGTTCTCGCTGCTTAAAGGCGTGAAAGTTGGTGATGATGATTTTCGCCTTGCCGAGGTCTTCCATCCACGTCACCGGCAGGACGTCTCTCTGTCGATAGTAGTTTTGTGGGTCATTAGGCAGCAGAACACGCAGCCGGTCACGAATGGTGATGCCCGGCGTGACGATAAGGAATGCATCGGAGAATCGTGCATCTTGGGGATTGGCCTGCTTGTTCAGCACATGCCAGGCGATAAGCATCGCCATAACAACGGTCTTACCACTGCCTGTTGCCATCTTAAAGGCAATACGGAAAAGCTCTGGATTGGCGTCGGCGTTGAACTGTCTTAGGCTGTTCTCGATCCAGGAATCGCCGTACTTGTTAGCTACCTCGGTCAGATAGATAGCAGTTTCCAGAGCTTCAATCTGGCAGAAGAAAAGCTTTCGTTCTCGCTCAGGATTTATCCAGTATTCTAGTAGTCGCCGGGTTGTCTTCGTGATACCTTCATAATTTCCCTTCCGCCATACTAATACTCTGCCACGAATGCGGTTGATAAACTCGTTTTCTTCAATACGGTCCTTTGTCCACTCAGTGTCAAAGGCAAGCTGGGCAGCTTTGCCCTTCTTCCTAGGTTTTGCAATAGGAATAAAATAGGAGCTTACGCGTCTGGCTTCCACGATATCATTTGTTATGCCTTCATCGGAGAAGCGGAAATGTAGTGAAGGCTCCTTAAAGGGAGAATTGAGGATAGGGTTTTCAATGACCACCTGTTGCATTCGGCCTTTCCTTTTGCTCTATTCCTCCGCCCTTCCGATCCAACTAATCCCACGAGTTATGTTTAGTGTTATACTACCCCTTGCTCATATGACAGTCAACTTTTTGGATTGCCCAGAGCATTGGGACAACAAAACGTCAATAAGTGCAATGATAAGGTATCACCTCTTATATAATGCAAATACCAACCAGGAGACCAGCAGAATCTTCATTCCTGAAGTTGTACAATAGGCCATCTTCGTGGTAGCAAAGATCGGTGGGAGTTCGAACCGAGATACAATTCTTAGTCTCCTATCAGTAACTTGAATTTATATAGCTTCTTTTCCTTCTCGATAAGTGTGAAGAGGTTGGCACTTTCTATTATACGCATGAATTTAGCCTCCCTCATTTCGTGCTCGTCTATGGCGAGAATCCCATCTGTTTTAAGAATCCTGGCTACTTCTTTTAAGGTGTCCTTATCTGCAAACTCATGGAAAGCATCGTTTATGAAGACAAGGTCGATTGCTTTATCAGGCAATTGCGTGGCATGACAATCTGCATACATGACATTGATGTTTTTATAGCCTCCTATCGCTTTCCTGACCGTAACAATGGCTATGTTTAAGGGATGGATATCCAAAGCATATACTTTTCCCTCTGGCCCTATTATCTTCGAGGCGAGAAAGACGAAGCGACCGGGACCACAGCCAAGGTCCACTATAACCTGCCTCTCTTTAACTCCAGCTTTTTCCAGTCTTCTCCTCCGTATTCCAGGCGTCTCATATATAGCGAATATCCACATCCAGAACAATAAAATGTAGAAGAGATAATTCAGAACATTAGCCAGAAGCTTATGATATATGTATTTCAGAATCAAGTAGGGAATGATTGTTGCTGCCAGAAATGCAGAAATCCCAACCCAGAACCATTGCTGGGGTTCCATTTCATTAACCTTCTTTTCCTGAGTTTCTTACTATCATTTGACTTGCTGTTTCCTCAACCTCTACAGATCTAGGAAGAGGTAACCTGGTCTTTTTACCCATACAAGCTCAACTCCCCGCATAGCCTAAAGAAAACTCAGGTATTCATGTCCTCCTGAAATGTAGCGTATCTCCTACTCGTTTACCCCAAGCTTTCTCAGAACTTCTGATAGGCCGGCAATTCTTTCTTCGGTCTTCTTGATGGATGATTCACTGTCCTCTTTTAGACTCTTCAGTCTCTCCCATTCTTTCCTTGCCCACGCTCTGGTATCACCTGATTCATTCGGATAATACCACATGTCATATAACTCTCTCATTTGCTTAGTAAAATTACTGTTTCCCAATTGTGTTTTTAGCATTGAGAGATAGTTAACTTCTTTATCTACTTTGACTTTAATGAGCTCGATTGCTTTATTACACTCGGCATACTCAACAATATATTCGACTCTGATATTAGCTTCTGCCTTTTCACGACCCATATTCCATGACTGTAATGAGAACACCGGGTACATTTGTTCAATTAGTGTCTCGAGCAACTGGTCGTCGGTCTTCACTGATTCGCCAAGGAGCTCCAGAACCTCGCGATAGAATTCCTCGGAGTCAGTTTCTTCCTGAAACCGTATGAGTAAAGGCTCCTTTGGTACAACACCCGCAGATACCGCTCTGTGCATAATTCCGGAACAGTAATCTCTGAAATACCAGGATAACGCAGCCCTGCGAGCTATAGACTTATCACCCAACCTCACTAACCCATGTATGGCTAGAATAATGTCGTCTGTATTTCCCGGAAACGCTGATTTCAGCCTGCCGGATTCGCGGAGGTTTATAAAGTGATGGAGCGCTTCAGTCACTCTGTTGTCCTTGCTTTCAGCCAATCTCGCTATGGCTAACTTCTTGTTGAGGTCCTCTTCATATCTATTTTGCTCTCTCTTAGACAGGGTTTTCATGATTGTTATGATGTCGGTTTCTACAGCATCGAATTTCCTGCCGTGTATGATACCATAGATACCTATTCCTACCGGGATGACAGTGACAGCTAAGCCTCCCAGAATTACGCTGCCTGCTTCTTGAGACCTGTCTAGCACTACAAGAATAATTATTAGCCAGGATATTGCGCTGATAGTAAGTAGAGTTACGCCTACCCAGAACCAGGCACCTCCTCTCCGGCCTATAGACTGTTTCATTCCATCACCTCTCCACATGTGTTATCTAAAAGACGCAAGCCACTGCCAGGTTGCCTAGGTGGATTCCCTTATCACCACGTCAATTTGAGCATGCTGAGTATAATTCTGGAACATCAACTTCCGCAACCACTACAATTCGTAGTAGTAAGGTAACTAGAGAAATGACCGTACCTATTATCAACCATACCATGGTAAACTCCCAGCTTGCTGGATGGTCTCTTTCATCTCCGTGAATAGTAGGTTGAGATTTATCTTGAGGCTTTCGGATTCCTAGGTGTTTTCTCAGCCTCCTTCACTGGAAACATTATAGTACAGCTTTAGTACGTTGAACAGAGAAAAAATTGGAAAGTAAACATTTCATCTGAAAGTGACTTTCACTGTATTTCGTTCACCCGCCGTAGTCCCCACACGGCCGCAAAGAAATGCCGTGTCCACTCATTAGCTACTTTCCGGTTGGCGCAGAAAACGATGCGAAGCTGTGGGTGAAGGGCGTATAACTCAGCAACGGCTTTGGCACAAAAGCCAGGGGTATAGTGGTGCACCTTCTTGGGATTTAGAAAATCGGCATAGGGGGCTTCGACTACCAGGGCATGATTATCATGGGCAGCCAGTTCGGCAAGCCTCTGATGCAATACCGGCATCGTACCAAAGTCAGCCAGGAGGTTATCCAACGTCTTGCGTTCCGCTACCGCCAAGACCTTATCCCCTTCCATAAGTGCATAATCTCCAGCGGAAATGGTACCCCGTTCAGTAACCTCACCGGGGAAACGCCAGGGGTACCTCTCGTTACTATGAATTCGGATAACCATTTTGGCATCGCCCCTGGGTGAAACAAGCTTGAAGGCGGGACGATGCTGCTCAATGGACCTTTGGGTTAACCAGAAGATTTGCTCGTAACTCTCACCCGGTCTGCCCTTGTACGTCTTCTTCAGGAAGAGAAAATCACACCGCTTATAGCGCTTCCGATCCAGCACTATGGAGATACGGCGGCCCCGCTCGTTAAAGGCAATGATATCCACCCTCTCCAGCTCTTCCAGCACCTCGTCAGGTTCCGGTGGCTCCACTTCTCGCAAGCAGAAGATATGTCTGCCTGCCGCTGGCCACTTATCCTGTGTACGGAGTACCAGCCATGGCTTATCCCCTCTCATCACCTGCAGGCGGTAGGGGAAACGGTCATCCTGTGTTCGTTCTAGAATCCACGTGCCTCTCATTGCTGTGATTGATTATACCTCGGATTATGTTACCAATTGAAACGAGATACCCCTTACATCTCCTTTTTTCGCTTAAGCCATCTATTCTATCCATTCAATCAATACTATACTATGAGCCTGAAGATGGAATAATCAACCGTAAGCGCCTTCAATTTAAGCCTTGCACAACACATCCCTGAACGATGACCCGCATTGGGTAAAACGACGTGAAATTGAAACTGCAGGGCCCCCCACCCCCCCCTATAGGTAGTAGGGCTGAGGGCAGTGCAAGCGTGGGTTTGCACTCAGCTTTGCACCACGATGAAATTAGCTTTGCACTACTTTCCAGAGCCAGTAAGTCAGTCTTGACAGAAACGGTAGGATATGGTCCAATTTACATGGAAGCTCTTGGTACCAACTGAGAACAGGCTTCGCGGGAGGTGCAGCATGAAGCTTCACGTACTGTTCGGAGTATGGCAGGTTGACAGTTGGGGCCCTGCTCGGTAGGGGCAGGGCGGGTACGGAACTCGAACTCGGCTCGTAATGAGGATTGAGAGATGGTTCCAAGCCACTCTATGCGGTTGTGATAACCGCCAGTGAGTCGAGGTTGGGAAGGTAAACTCAAGGGAGGGTGCGAAAGTACCCTCCCTTCTTATTTGCCCAGTTATACATCGCAAGGTTAAGATAGCAGGGAGTATAATTACATATTGGAGTGAAAGATATGCCTGACAACGCCAGGATTTACATCGGTACTTCGGGCTGGTCCTATCCCAAGGGGGAGGGGACCTGGGCAGGTTACTTCTACCCCTCCGGTAAGGTGAATGAGCTCGAATACTACAGCCAGTTCTTCAACACGGTGGAGGTGAACAGCTCTTTCTACCGGCCACCGAATCCTGGTTACGTTTATAACTGGGTAAAGAGGGTTCCCAAAGATTTTTTCTTCACCGTTAAACTCTGGCAGAAGTTCACGCATCCGAAGATGTATAAAGAAGCTACAGGTGAGGAGGCTGCTATCTCCCAGGAGGATGTTGACCGGTTCAGGCAGAGCATTGAACCACTGGCTAACTCGGGGAAGCTCGGTGCCCTGCTGGCCCAGTTCCCACCGAGTTTCAAGAATGACAAATACGGGCAGCAAATACTTCAGGCGGTTATCAGGACGTTTGGATCGTATCGGCTGGGTGTTGAGCTAAGACATCGCAGCTGGAGCGATGACCCAAACTTCCCTCAATTACTCTGCGACAATAATATCTCCTGGGTACATATTGACGAGCCGAAGTTCCAGTCTTCAGTTTCGGCAGAAGTGCCTCAGACTTCAGATGTTGCGTATTTCAGATTCCATGGCAGAAACAAGGAGATGTGGTGGCAGGGAGATAATGAGACCCGGTATAAGTACCTCTATTCCACCGAGGAAATCCAGGACCTGGCAAGCAAAGTCAGAGAGGCAGCCGGGAAGACGAATCTTATGTTTGCCTTTTTCAATAACCACTGGCAGGGCTATGCTCCGCGCAATGCCGTCGATTTGCAGAGGTCTCTCCAATTGCCTTTTAAGGATGTAAGTATCCAGATTCCACTTCAAGATGACAATCAACCTGAAAACCGATAGGTACTGTCAAGTGGATTGTGTGAAAGCCGATAGATGTTGGGAACGGTAGCATCTTCAAGGCGAGTACCCGGCTCAACCGTCCAAGTAAACTGTATTGTAGTGTCTTTACTTTCTGTCGGCGCAGGTGTTGGCACGGGAGTCGGCTCTGGCTCACGAGATGGAACTGGTGTTGGCTCCGGTGTTGTCGGCAGTGGCAGTGCTGGTGCTGGAACTGGGGGTGCTGGCGAGGGAGTGGGGGTAGGTGCAGGCTCAGGAAAGGGGGTGGTGGGTGTCTGAGCAGGAGCACAAGTGCTTACCAAAAAGGACAATGTTAGTACTGCGCCTAGCAAAATCCAAAGACTGTATTTCTTTATCATGGTGACATTCACCTATTGATTGAGTGTATAGAAGATATTGAGACTAGAATTTCCCATATCAACTGCTACTCGTTACCTTGTCATCAATAACCGTGTGTTACTAGACTGGATAGTTGTTCGCAAGCCATTGTAAACCTCCTTCAATCCCTTTTATGTCAGCACGGTCTCTCCAGCCCCGTTTCGTCGGAAAGAGCAGAAACCACTTTCCCATTTTGAACCTACTCCCCTGAAGCAGGCTACTTCCAGGTTGTCTCTTTTATCTTCAGCACGGTGCCACCCGTGGCGTCGATGTACACCTCGAGCCCTGCTCCCCCCTCACCTGTAACCGGCCCCAAGATAACTGAGTAGACCAACTTTCTCTCGCAGGTCACAGACCGGCCTAGGCGCACGAACATTGGCCCCAGGCCTTCATCCCCCCGCTCCTGAGCGATGTTCACAGCCTCCGGGCTGTCCAACAAGGCATTCAACTGGGAAATGTCTACCGCCTGTGTTTGGGTGTGCCTTTCCCAACTGCCGCCGTATACGCCAAATGTCCCAGCCTCGCTGCAGTGATCCACCTCGCCCTTCCGGATATAGACCAGAACCTGGGTATAGGAGCTCTGAGAGTCTCGCCGGTGGAGCACCACATCCCAGGTGTCTTCATATCCGCCCTCGACGGCACCGTGCCCCATTTTGTGAGTTACTACCACGGTTCCACCGGCTTTTACCTCAGACAGATACAACTTCTCGTCATATTTGGCCGAAGCGTGCTCGTAAGCCATCTCGCAGGCTTCTTTGGCTGCCAACTCAGGCTGTGGGGTGGGTGTGGGGGTGGGTATTGAAGCAGGAGCAGGAACATCGGGTGTCTCAGGAGGTACTGCACATGATAACACCAGAAGAAGTACCGCAATAGCTATGGTGCTAACGAATTTGACCAGTTTCAACTTCATATCAACGCCCTTCAGGATTCCTTACCTGCACAGGTTTTCGGAAGCACTTTTCCCGCCTATTCGAGCATTGTTAAACTCTATTTTACCGTCCGGCTCTCTAGAAGCAGGCTACTCCAGGTGAAAGCTGCGAATCACCTCGTCTATGGCTGCCTCATCTTGTTCAAATTGGGCAGGCATGCTGAAACCCTCCACGACGAACACATTTGCTTCTTGAATTACGATTACATCTTTGCATGTGAGGTGTAAGCCCTCAGATTCTCCACTGAACACAATTTCGTAGGCTGGCGTTCCGTCGTCCAAAGTTACCTCACCTTCAGAAAATAACTCATAGTTACCCATATGTTTACTGATGTCTTTCTTTAGCTTGGATGCAGCCTCGGCAAGGGTGGTTTCCTCAGTCCATATCATCATAACCATTACGCCGGGCAGTCCCTCTGCAGCCCAGAGCGATATGATTGAGCCGTATTGACCTGAGGCATCCTCGATCCATCCCGCAGGGCAGCTTATGGAGAAGCCGTACTCCGCGTTCGTGTAGGTGCCCCCTTCGCTGGAAGTTGGGGGTACAAAGGCATAGGTTGGCAGGAATTTAAAGCTATCCACTATGGTATCTATTAGCTGTTTCTGCTCATCAAATTGGGCTGGCTCTCCCGTTACTCCAACCCAGAAAACCTGTCTCTCCCGCACCAGCACGACGTATCTGAACCTCTCCACTTTTCCAGTACCGATATCACCTTTGCCTATCATTTCGTAGGCTGAGATACCCTCGCCTATGGTAATGTTACCTTCGGAGAACATCTCAAACTGGGGTACGTATTCTTCAAAGTATGCTTTGCCTTCGGATACAGCGTCAGCTAAGCTAATCTCCTCAGTCCTGTATTCCACAGTTACATCCTCGGTGACATGTCCGTCGGGGTCCCTGAACACAAGAGAGAAGGCTATCCCTGCTATGACCGATCTCTCGGTCCATCCCTCGGGATACTCAATGGAAAAGCCGTGCTCCATGTTTTCGTAGAGAGTCATGGTCAAGGCAGTAGGAGTAGGCGTCGGCGTTGGAGCCGGAGATGGACTAGGAGTCGGTGTTGGTGCTGGAGTGGGAGACGGTGTAAGGGTCGGCTCAGGAGCCGGCGGCGGAGCGGTTGCTCCACACTGGCAGCCAGTAACTACCACAATCAAAGATAGAAGGCAAATGCCCACAGTCCACATTGTTACTTTTCGCATAATCGTACACCTCCTCAGCACAAGAATTTACTTCGTTATCCCGGCTAGCCTATTTGTGTAGTAGGGGTGGCTATTTAACTGTAGGCTGCTCCCAGCGCAGGGAAAATCCAAACTTCTGTTGATATGCGGTCTACATTTTGCTTATGCAACTCCTTTAATAAACACGCTACCCTGTACCGCCGAATTCCGCAGCCTCAATGTCACAGAACAGGCTGTCTAAAAACCTTTTCTGCCAGAGGCTGAGCGTCGACCATCAATCATCTCCAGCATCTTAATCCTTATCTCTTAAAGCCTACCACCCTTTTTGACTTCTTTTACTCGCTTTTGGGCTTAAGTTTACACCGCAGCCCCGACCAAAGTCAATTGTTCTTCTACGTATCCCGGCACAGCCTCTTCAATCAGCTTATCATACTTCCCAGGCAAACTGACTGTACCATCGAGCACTCTCTTGACAATCTTCTTCACGTTGTGTACCAGACACAATAGTGAAAATTCACCCCGCACTTTCACCGAGCCACGCAGGTCCATCGATGTCTTCCTGCCATTCCACTTTATATCTCCGAAAACCGGTTCCACC
>JADHXB010000005.1 GCA_016783155.1 Dehalococcoidia bacterium | reverse complement strand
GCATTATAATATTATTTGTTGACGGGTCTGAATAAGGTGGGTCCATAAATACAATATCATATTTGCTGTCAAGAAAGGTAAGGGCTTTAGCGACACTGCAGCAGTAGACATGAGCTTTTTGTGAAAATCCGACCTTGTGTAAATTCTGCTTAATGATAGCACAACTTTTGGGTTGTTGGTCAACGAAGTCGACCCACTCCGCGTCGCGGCTTAAGGCTTCGATACCCAGGGCGCCGGTACCAGCAAACAAGTCTAGCCCTCGAGACCAGTGACTAGTGAGTGATGCAAGAATGGAAAAGATGGCTTCTCTCACCCTGTCTGTTGTTGGGCGAACTAAATCGTTCTTGGGCACCTTCAATTGTTGCCCCTTAGCAATACCACCGGTAATTCGCATTGTCCAGAACCTTTGTCAGCATATTATACATTGACTTATTCTATAGTCAAGCTTGCTCAGAGACGTCGGTGCAGGTGGAGGTGGTGGTGACTCGGTTGTGAACGACCGGACGGGGCCCCAATCACTAGGTGCTGGTTTGGTTGCCCTAACTCGCCAGAAATAGTTTTGCGAATGTTCCAATAGAGTACCATCGTAAGTGGTTGTCATAATCCTTTCCTCAAAAGGGCAAGGAAGCATCGCCGGATCCAAGGCTAATTGGAAATGGTATTCTGTAGCATCATTGAATTGGGTCCACGAAAAGACCACTCGCACAGGTACACGCAGGCTTAGCACGCAGAAAAAGCAATCAAGATAAGTTGTCATATTTGTTCCTGTTTAGCTTCACTGAGAGCGCTTTTTCAGGCTTTCAATTCTTTCAATAAGGTCGCTCGTCTTTTCCTTCAGTGAACTAACAGTAGCTTGCAGCTCATCTCTTGACGCTGGAATCAACTCCATAATTGCCCCTTGAGGGCAGAAGTCAAGACAAAGGCGGCACTGATTACACCGGCTCTGGTCTATTTCAGCATGGTCCCAGCTAAGGTAAATGGCTCCCGTTGGGCAGGTCTGAGCACACAGCCCACACCCAAGACACAGGTCTCTCCTTACTTTAAGCATCATCTTACTCCTATACCTATCTTGACCCACAAATAGCCAGCATAGGGCTTGGTCAGCTAAAAGGAACCAGGTAGATCTGATTGCCCTCCTTTTGACCTTTAACAAGCTGGCAGTGCCTTAATATGGCCAGCTGTGCTTGCATCTGTGGCTCACTTAGATTGAACGTCTGCATGATTTCTGCTCTCGTGGCTCTCTTTCGGTTCTTGACGAACTCGTATATTGCTCGCTGCTGGTCAGTTAGCCCTTGGGCACCCTCCAGTCCCAACTTCTTTCTGGAGCGAGTGGCTGCGTGAACTGCCAAGGGGTCACAGGCTGTTATGGATGCCTGATATTTATCGATATAGCAATCCTCGCACAGTATTTCGCCCAGATATTCATAGCTTTCATTGTCCAATAGCTGACGATTGCAGCGTTTGCACTTCATTCCCTTGAGCCTCCTGACCTGGCATTCGGCCTTAGCGATGTTCGCATTCTGGCACTATCGGGCGCTCAACCTGATGTAGCTTATCCCGACTTTCGACATGATCAATATATAATACCCCATTAAGGTGATCGGTCTCGTGTTCCAAAGCTTCAGCCATTAGACCGTCAGCTTTGATCTTAATTCTTTTACCTTGACGGTCCCTACCCTTAACAATGACTTGAGCTGACCTTTTTATCTCACCAATATAGCCGGGAACACTCAGACAGCCTTCAGTCACCTCTTGCTCACCAGTGCGTTCAACAATCTCCGGGTTAATAATAGCCATAGGCTGTCCACCCGGCATCTGTATGACGATAACCCGGAGTGGTACCCCGACTTGCGGAGCTGCTAAGCCTACACCGTTTGCCTCCTGCATTGTCTTTATCATGTCATCGATGAGCCGCTGTATGGAGCTATCGATAGCGGACACTCTTTTGGCATTCTGCCTCAGCACGGGGTCGTCAGGGAAATGACAGATGCGTAATATTGCCATGTTACAACCTCATCTGCCAGCTTTCGCAGGCATATTTTTGAATTTGATTATATTCTCGTCTCCTCTCATCAACTCACAGGATTGACTCCTGTTACTTGAGCTACCAGAGCTTTAGCTTCTTCCACAGAGACGCCTGGTTTCGCAACCAGGGCACCTACCGGGCAAACAGCAACACAGGCGAGGCAGGAATTGCACCCGGCCTCAGCCAGAGGGATACCCCCTATGGTACTGACCCTGGTCTCGATGCCCTTGAAGGCAAAATCAAGAATGCCAGTGCCCTGCTCATGACATACCCAGATACACTTGCCACATAAAACACACTTATTGGGATCATAGGTAAACAGGAGATGGCTTGAATCTACGGGTAAGTCACACGGAATCTGTCCCAACCTTTTGAGCTTCAGTTTCAAACCGAGGCGTGAGGCAATGCTCTGCAGTTCACAACTTCTATTCTTGGCGCAATGGCGACAATCAAGCTTGTGATGGGAGAGAAGAAGCTCAAAGGCAGTGTTTCTCAGCCTCTGAACCTTGGGCGTATTGAGATGCACCACCATGCCATCATTGACTGGCTCGGTGCAAGCCGTTAAGGGAGCACTCCTACCCTCGATTTCAACAAAGCAAAGACGACACGAGGCTAGTGGCGGGTCGGCTTGTCTAAGAGCACATAAATTAGGGATATAAAAGCCATTGTCCAAAGCTGTCCAGAGCAGCTTCTCTCCTTCCCGCGCTCTCACCTCTACCCCATCGATAACCAAAGTAACCAATGCCATCTGTTCCGTTTTCCCATGCAGGTCGCTGCCAGCTCAATACACCACTCCACCTGTCCGGATAAAAAGGTCATTCACACTTCTTTTACTCAATCACTATCTCTTTGCCTACTCCGCAGTCAACATAGTCATCGCCGAAGTAATCACTAAACAATCTCCTTGCCCTCTCGCCGCTGCAGTGGCATGGCGCCACCTTTCCCACCCCAAGCTGAAGCAAGCTTTCCGCTACGTAACTGATCTGCGATGAAAATGCGCCGCCAAGATGAAAACCACCAACCATCAAATAGATTTTCTCTCCGGTAAGTTCCTTGGCCTTTTTGGCGATATTCACTATGCCTGGGTGAGCGCAGCCCGTTATCACTACCAAGCCCTTTGGAGTCATCAATACAAGCGATTGCTCCTTTATGCCACCGTCGAGTTCACCAGTGGTGAATGCGCCGTCGAAAAGCTCCCTGGCCTTATCTACCTCTTCGAGCTTTACTCCGGTATTTGTCACCTCGTCTTTCAGGCCTTGTGGGAAGGAAACGGGCATGTAAACCGTCACATTACTGTTACATTTGAGAAAGCTAGTGAGGCCGCCCACATGGTCGCCATGTACGTGTGACAGCACCACAGTATCAATTTCCTTGGGGTCGATTCCAAGTTTTACCATATTGTGTAGCAGGATTGTGCCGTCGCCTCCGGTATCAAACAAGATGGTCTTTTGTGGAAGCTTCACTAGGCAACAGAAGCCCCGGGCTAGACTGAACCTGCTGTCATAGTAATTATTGTCATAGACGATGGTGATAGTCATCCTAGCCACTGGCCGCTCTTTTTGCTCTGCCGGGGCCAACTCGACTTCTGTTTGCTTACCTGCACAGGCTGAGAGGAGAAACATAGCTGCCATACCTAACCAAATAAGTCTTAACCCAAACAATACCGCCTCCCAAAGAGCTATATGTATTCATAACCTGGGCCTTCGCCGCAAAGTCGCCTCCAAATCCAGTGGGGCCACATCAGGCCTCTTTGCCTCATATACTGTCACCACGCCACTCAGCCCAGTAAACTGGCGGCGTATAATAGCTATTTCTTCCGGTGATAGGGGCTGTACTGAGCAAGGACGCAGGGGGGTGTTTATCTGTATTTCATCCGGCGAAAGCTCTTTGGCCAGCTTTGCCATTTCTGCTGCGTAGTCCATATTCGCCTCGATGAACATCATCTGGAGAGCCAGCTTTCCAGAGTAGTTCTTCCTGAAAACCTGGATGGCCTGTAGGATGTCGTCAAAAGCACACTCAACGTAAGGCCTGTTGATTTTATGGAACAGCTTTTCTGTTGGGGCATCAACTTTGGCCACCACCAAGTCGGCCTGGGCAAGCGCCTGGCGCACATCGTCTCTGGGCATGAGCGAGGAATTTGTCAGGACGGCAATCGGCAGGTGGAGTGTAGCTCTCGTTAACTCGATTGCCTGTCCTAAATTGCTGGCCAGCGTGGGCTCACCCACACCGGAGAAGGTGGCATAATCAGCACCTATACCTCTTATGCTGTCTAGAGCCTTCTCCAGTTCCTCGATGGATATAAATTCCCTCCGCTCAGCCAGTTGGTTCGTTGTTCTTCCCAGCTGGCAGTAAACACAATCGAAGGAACAGGTCTTCCCTCTGGTGGACAGTAAGTCTATACCCAGCGACCTCCCTAGCCGCCAGGACGATACCGGACCATAGATAACTGACCTCATGGCTGATTACCACCGGCGACAGCGCCGACCGTATCCACGCTGACATCCTCGCATATAACCCAGCCCACAGAGCTGGAGCCAAGACCGAGGGCAGCTAACCGACGCAGTAATTGCTGGAGAGCTTCCTTATCCACACTCTGACCAACGGAAACGCCAAAGGCGTCTTCTGTCACGAACTTCTGCCTGTTTTGGGTTAAAGCAATCAGGTAATCATATTGCCGCCGTTTATGTTCATCCCCGAGCACCTGGTAAGCCTCGTTTATCTCCTTGAACTTCTCCTCGGCTTGCTTCTGGCTTTGGGGATTGCGGTCGGGGTGATAGCGCAAGGCCAGCCCGCGAAATGCTTTCTTGATCTCCTCATGACTCATATCTTTACTGACACCAAGCACTTGATAATAGTCTTTCATATTCGCATAGGCCTCTCTCTGTTTGCTTTAGGATCCCCTTCAGGGACTTTTCTGGCAACGACAATTGTAAATCCAGCATCGGAGAAGAACCCTCCCCGCGGCGGTTCCATTACTTCTACTTCGTTGGGCTTCTGAAAGAGCGTTGAAATAACCTTCTCAACGGCGAAGCCCGTGTGCTCTAGAAGCTCTGTCACCTCCTGATAGCTGTAGAAAGTGGCGTGTTTGTAGAAACGATGCCTTTCCTCTTTCTTCGCTGAATAGAATCGGCCCCAGGGGCTATCCCGCAATACCAGGCCAAGCACTATTTTGCCTCCTGTTTTTAATATGCGGTGAGCCTCCTTAAGGACAGCAATGGGTGAATCGACAAAGCAGAGTGTCACAATCAGAAAGATGGTGCCAAAGGTTTCTTCGTCGAAAAATCGCTCTTCCCCCTTGGCTAGAAATCCAGTTATCCCCCGTCTCCTGGCCATTGCCAGCAGCTTGGCCGATGGGTCAATTCCCATTTTTATGCCCAGGGCCTGGGCAAAGCGTCCGCTACCCACTCCTACTTCGAGCCAGGGTTTAGGGAGCAAAAGCAATACCTTCTGAAAGGCTTTGACCTCTATAGCAAAGATAAGCTTTCCTTCGTCTTCAAACCAGGCATCATAGGTCGAAGCCAGGGCATCAAAAGGTGACTCTTCAGGCCTGGCAAACTCGGTTCCCAGCTGCTGTCGTGGAAATGAGTCTTCTTTCATGGTCACCAGCGCTTCCCTGTTCATAACTGGGATGTCTTTCTGTAAGCCCTTTTCCACGGCTCGTTCCTAATAGTCAGATAATCCTTAGCAGCCTCCTTCACTGTGTTAGCCGCCAGAAGGGCGCAGTGGACGCTTTCCTCCGGAAGCCCTCCCAAGGCGTCCAGCACATCTTGCTGAGTTATTCTTAAAGCATTGGCGATAGTTTTCCCTTTCGCCAGCTCGGTGACCATACTCCCTGCTGCAATCGTGGTACCGCAGCCATCGGTCCAGAAAGTAGCCTGTTTGATGGCGCCATTTCGAACTTTCAGCCATATCTCCATGGTGTCGCCGCAGGGGCCGGTGACGCTGGCGAAGCCATCGGCATTACGAATGCTACCCAGGTTCCTGGGATTCTGAGCATGGTCGATAACTACCTCACTATAGCCTGCCCACATTTCTTTCTGGAGTTCTTCCGCTATTTTGTCCAACTCTGAAGCCATTCTAGACCCTCCTATTACTTTCCTTGAACAACTAGTTGTCAAACAAAGCCTTGCTGGTCTTGTTCGATGACCACAGAGTGCTCTTCCCAGAAATCGATGCGCTTCAGTTTACCTTCCAGGTATTTCTCCTCACCGAGCAGGTTAACAAGCTGAAATCGGCTGTTTTCCGCTTCAATGTGGATTACGTCACGCATGGCTTCTTTTAGTTCACCATTAGTATCAACGTAAACGGTAGCTATGCACATTTCCTCCTCCAGAGTTCTATTTCAAGTTTTCGAGAGCACGGCATCCACCACCCCCCTGATGTCCTTTGATGCTACTCCTTCTTCCAGCCTATGCCCCTCCAAGCAGGCCTCGAAGATTTTTGGATCATGGTGGACGATACCAATGACCTCCAGGCCTCTTCTCGCTAGCTCATCTTTCAATCTCATTGCTATCTCATCCGAGGTAATCTTATTAAGGATAGCCCAGGTGTTTTTTACCCCGGCACCAGCAGCTAGTTGCTTTACTTTAAGGGCCAGCTCCAAAGATTCAAAGGACGGTTCAACTACTGCCAACACTTCATCTATGCTTGTCTCTATGCCCCTGCCAAAGTGCTCCACTCCAGCCTCCATATCGACAATTGCAATCTCACCTTCATCGAGATAAAGTTTTGCCAGAAACTCCCGACTCAAAACTCCCATAGGGCAGGCGCACCCTTCCAGTGAATGAAGGATTTTCCCGATATTTACCAGCCTGAGGCCGTCGCTCTCTTTGATATGCTGGGGTGGGATGTCCTTGACTAGAATTTTGTTCAGGGTCAGTTTTTCCATCTTGGGCTCTGATTCGCCTGACGAGAACTTAACCGCCATTCTTTCTTTAAGACCTTTTTTACTGCCCACCAGCTCCATGAGGGGAATCGGCGGATGGTCAAAGCCAAGCATCCGGTAAAGCCCGGAGTTTGACTCATCTGAATCCACTACGACAACGCGATAGCCTCTAGCTTTGAATTCATTTGCCAGCAGGGTGACGATAGTGCTTTTCCCGCTGCCACCTTTACCGCAAATCGATATTTTCAACGCTCCCTTTTCCTTTCCTTATTACCTTACATTACATTCGCTGCCACAACTTTAACAAGAGCGTCAGCAAAAGCATCCAGCGACCCAGAATAATAGCGCTCTATATCACCCTCGTCGCAGAGATGGGCTAGCTGTGGGTCAATGGGTATCTGTGCCAGTAGAGGTGCTCCCGCTGCTTTTGCCATCTCTTCGGCCCTGCTCTTGCCGAAGATTTCCAGCCTCTTTCCTGTATCGGGCAGAACAAGGTAACTCATATTCTCTACCACTCCCAGGATGGGAATATGCATAGCCTCTTGAGCCATTTTGACTGCCTTACGCACCACCATTGCCGCCAATTCCTGAGGACTGAAAACTACGATTATGCCTGATAGAGGTAACGACTGCATCACGGTGAGTGGTGCATCGGCCGTGCCCGGTGGCAGATCTACAATGAGATAATCAAGCTGGCCCCAGAGAACCTCTTCCCAGAACTGCGTTATGGCTTTGCCGATTAAAGGGCCCCTCCAGATAACGGCATCGTCCTCATGGGGTAAGAGAAGATTGATAGACATGATCTCGATTCCTAATCGAGAAAGCACTGGCAGAAACCCGGTTTCACTACCCGTAGGACGGGCAGTAATGCCGAACATCTTGGGGATGCTGGGGCCGGTGATGTCAGCATCGAGTATGCCAACTTCGAAGCCACGACGGGCAAGAGAAATAGCTGCAAGGCCAGCTACCAGCGATTTTCCTACCCCACCCTTACCACTCATAACAGCAATCACGCTCTTGATTTCATTGACATCTTTGGGTTTCATCTCGGCAAAGTCGATATTCACGTCCTTTACACCAGGCAACCTCCTGATGGTATCCTGCACCTTGCTTTTGAGCCACTCCTGAGTCTCCTGGCTCAACGCCGCTGAGGCAAGGTTAATATCAATCTTTTCATCAGATATAGCCACCTGCCTGACCAGGTTTAGCTTTGTCAGGCTGCGCATTACCCCGGGAACAAGAACCTCATCGAGACTCTCCGTCACTTGCTCTTTAGTCGGCATGAATTCCTCCTTACGTTTTCATTCTTCTTTGCGCCGCTGACTAAGCGAGCTTTCCCTCAAGTTCATCCAGCGCCATGGTCACGGCTTCGTATCCCGCACCTGTGGTCGGTGAGTAGCAGGTATCGAGCAGGGACAACCGGTCAACTGGAATCTTTTCTGCGATAGCAACTGCAAGCCTGTCGATTTTTCCTGCCACCAGTTCTTCACCGATAAGTTGTGCTCCGACTAAGCTCCGGGTTCTGCGGTCAGCGATGAGCTTAATGTGGATTGGCTTGCCTCCAAACAGCCGGCGCCGTGTAGAAGTGGTCGTTATGCTGGAGACAACATCGAGTCCCCGCTCTCGAGCCTGTGTCTCGGTGAAGCCGACCATGCCCACCTGATATCCGAAAATTTCTGTAACAAAAGGCATCACCGTGCCGGGATAGCGAACTACGTTGCCTAAAGCTAAATTTTTACCCGCTATTCTTCCAGTTCGGGCAGCGTTGGTCGCTGTTTGGTAGCAAGTCTTGGTGCCTGTGATTCTCTCCCAATTCTCCATACAGTCCCCAATGGCATAGATATCAGGGTCGCTTGTCTGGAGATACTCGTTGACGGCGATGGCACCGGTTTCTCCTATTCTGATATCTGCCTTCTGCGCCGATTTCGTATTTGGTTCGGTACTGGTGGCGAAAAACACGAAGTCTATCTCGAGATCCCTGTCCGCCAACGAGAGTACCTTACCATTTTCACATGTCGCTATCTTGACGATTTCTGCTGATAGGATTAGCTCCATGCCCTTTTCCCTTACTTTATCCTCCACCACAGCAGCCATGTCCTTGTCCAGATAGGCACGAAGAACGCGGTCGGACCTGCCTATTAGATATATCTCGCGGTAGGACTTTTCCTTGAGAATTGAAGCTACTTCGAGCGCAATTTGCCCAACACCTATTATGGCTGCCCTCGAATACTTTGGAATTGCATTCTCGAAGATTCTGGCCTGGTTTAGGCCTGAGGTCAGGACAAACTCATTACACCCATCCAGCCCCAGAATGGGAGGAATAATTGGGCTAGCCCCCAGGTCTAGAATCGCTTTGTCATAGCTGTAGCTTATCCCTCCTGCCATCAAACGTTTATGCTCTCTGATTATTTCAGTCACCTCTGTATTGAGATGAACTTCGATGTTCCTTTCCTCGTAAAATTTATCCCTGAACGCGAAGCTGCTTTCCCAGGAAGAGAGTACACCCTTAAGTACAAACGGTATTTCACAGGGCAGATTTCCCATCTCGCCCCGGTTGGTGAATATGTCGATCTGTGCCTGCTTATCCAGGCTGCGAATAACATTGGCGGCATTGCTAGCTCCGCCACCACCACCGACAATACAAACTTTCAATTCGCCACCTCCTTACTAGTGGTCACATATGTTGTCACCCGTAGCAAGGCTGCCGCTTAAGTAATTCAGAACGGCTTTCTCTGGGTCGCTTTCCATAACGCCGATGATGACGTCGATACGGTTCTCCCGGAACAGCGCCTGGGCTCTGGATCCCATGCCACCGGCTACGACTGCTGATACCCCCTGCTCCGCTAGCCACACTGGCAGCAGCCCCGGCTGGTGTTCCGGTGAAGCCACAAGCTGTTTCCGAACAACGGTCTTTGTCGCCTCATCGACATCAATCAAAGCAAATTGTTCACAATGTCCGAAATGCGGCGATATCACACCGCCGCTTACTGGTATGGCAAACCTCATTAAGACACCTCCATACTTATCTACTTTATCTTAAGCTCGTATACGGGTTTCCCCGCCTCAAAATGGATATCGACCGTCACCTGTTTTCCTTCTGCAAGATACTTCTCGGACTCATCGCGCAGCCTTTTTGATTCAGGGGATTTCAAGAAGGACACGAGTGCTTCAAATTTGTATTCCAGCTCCTGATTCCCTACTTCGCCCTGCTTTAAGAGTTCGAGAAGGCAGTTATTCAACTCCTGCTCAGCCAGGCATTTAATACACTTGCCTGGGATTTCCTTCGTGGAATACCTGGGGCCAAGCTTGATAGGTTCCATTGCCTGACTTTACCTCCTTCGGTCTCTGTTACACACATCTCCTGTGGAACACGGAGGCGTGTCACAGCGCTCGGTTCTGCCGCAGCAAGTAGTACCTGGTGCCGGCGCATCCGTCTTCACCATGTAAGATGCCGAAATGAGCCTTTCCATATTCTCACTGCCGCAGCTGGGACAGCAGACCGCCTTGCCAACATCGCGGAGCAAGACCTCTGACACCCTACCGCACTCTCGGCACTTAAAGTCATAGATTGGCATACCTCCAATTCTCCTTTCTTACTCAAATGAGACAACCTGCCTCACCGGCTCACACTTCAGGTGGGGCTGCTAGGGGCACAGCCCCCTTTGCTAGGTCCCATCATGAAAGCAGAGATAACCCTCTGCGGCTTTTCGGCACCACACTTGGGACACCTTATGTTGCTGTCACTGTCGGCTATGTGCCGGAGCAGCTCAAATCTCTGCCCACACTTCAGGCATTCATATTCGTAGATTGGCATGTAAAGTAGCTCCTTTATCCTGCCAGTAACCGAGAAATGCTCTGCCAGAGTGATTCTATGCTCTTAGCAATACCATCTCGGGAATTCTCCACTACTGGTATTCCCTTTACGATTGACTCGGTAAACACATTATCGAACGGGATCTTGGCAGCAGCCATTAGCCCCTGGCTCAGGCAATAGTCTTCAATCTTGCGTGTGTTATCTTCATTGATGTCGTACTTGTTGATACAAACTAGTGCAGGAACGCCAAAGTGACGACATAGGTCGAGCACCCTCTCCAGGTCATGTATGCCTGATTGTGTTGGCTCGGTAACCAAAAGGGCCAGGCTAACCCCAGACAAAGATGAAATGACCGGACAGCCGATACCGGGCGGCCCATCACTGATGACATAATCAAGGTCATCACTTTCAGCAATCTGCCTGGCCTTTTGCCTAACCAGAGCCACGAGCTTACCTGAGTTCTCCTGCGCGATTCCCAGCCTGGCATGTATTAGAGGACCGTATCGCGTATCCGCGATAAACCAACGCCCTGACATGTTTTCCTTCATGGTTATAGCTTCAGGAGGGCATATTTGAGAGCAAAAGCCACAGCCTTCACAGGAAATGGGATCGACCTTGAAATCATGGATAGCGTCGAACCGGCATAGCTCCTGGCACAAGTTACACTGCGTGCACTTGTCCTCGTCGATAACGGCAACCTGCCCGCTCCAGAACTCATGATTCTCACGTATAATCGGCTGCAGGACGAGATGCAGGTCAGCTGCGTCTACATCACAGTCGCAGAGCACTTTGCTTCGAGCCAGAGCGGCAAATGAGGCAACTATACTGGTCTTTCCCGTTCCCCCTTTACCGCTCAAGACGACCAGTTCTTTCATGTACTATATCTCCAATCTTCTCGAACAATCTGACAAAATCACTCTTCCACATGGGCATACCAGCGACCAGTGTAATTCCGTTCGAATAGAGACGGGCGATCTCGGTATCCAGGGGAATTGTAAGTAGAATCGGTATGCTTTCCCTCCGGCAATATTCTTCTACCTTACCGTCACCAACCCCGGCGCGATTAATGACCACGCCGCAGGGTATCTTAAGCTCCTTCACCGTTTCCACAGCTAAAACCAAGTCGTTCAGCCCGAATGGAGTTGGCTCAGTTACCAGCAAACAGAAGTCGCTGTCTTTAACTGCTTCTACCACCGGGCAGGACGTCCCCGGCGGAACATCGATAATAACCACACCATCATGATTGGCGAACTCTTTCACCTTCCTGATTATCGGCGGAGCCAAAGCCTCACCGACATTTAGTTTGCCTTGAGCAAAGTCCACCCCATCTGAGTACCCCGATTCCACAATACCAATTTCCCTACCCTCCTCAGCGATAGCCTTCTCGGGACAGAGATAGCTACAAGCGCCGCAGCCGTGGCATAGCTCCAAGAATGTCATTACATGCTTTGGGACGACGGCGATAGCATGATAGACGCAAACATCGGCACATCTACCGCAATAAGTGCACTTTTCGTCATCCACCTTGGGAACAGGGATGCACACAGCCTCGCTATGAGTGATTACCGGCTTCAAGAACAGATGTGCATTAGGCTCCTCCACATCACAGTCAATCAGCTGTACTCTTTCCGTATCCTTCAGGGAAAGAGCAAGGCTGGTAGCTACCAAGGTCTTGCCTGTTCCACCTTTGCCACTGGCCACGGAAATAATCATGCCCTCGCCATCTTAGCCCCGCACTTGGGACAGCTCACGTTGTAGCAAGGGATACCTGCCTGATGCGCTAGTCTCTCCCCACAATTTGGGCAGACACACTCTCCACTGGGACCAGCCCCGGGTCGGTTACCACCCATCCTGCCGGCGCCTCCGGTTCTTCTGCCTGAACCTCTACCTGTACCCGGGCCGCTCCCCCAAGGAGGTCCCATTCCATCTCCTCTAGGCATATTTGCACCTCCTATAAATAATTTCAGTCTTTATGTTTTGCTCCCTTTTCGAGCTCCTTGATTCGGCCCTGGATTTCCTCCAGTTGCTTTGCCAGCATTTGCGATTGTGCCTTCAGAGCCTCAAGTTCCTGCTCCAGGTTTTGGGGTTGTGACACCGGACTTACTGCGGGCATACCCCATGCCGCCATCCCTCCACCCATTCCCATGCCTCGTCCCATCCCCATTCCCCTGCCCATGCCACGCCCCATGCCAAAGCCTGGGCCAACTCCTGTCCCAGGCGTGCCACCTGTGCCGAAATGTCCCGGGACATTCGGCTGGGAACTGGCCTGAAACTTGCCAGACTTGTAGCTCTCGATGGCATCCTTGACCTTTCCAGAAACCCCGGTCACGACTTGAATACCAGCAGAGGATAGCACCTCGTAGGCATTCGGACCACAGTTGCCGGTGAGCACTGCCTTTACCCCCTTGCCGACAATCATCTGGGCAGCCGAGATCCCCGCTCCGCCAGAAGCGGCAGCACTAGAATTCTCCACAACCTCGAACTGCAGTGTTTCCGTATCAGCGATGATAAAATGCTGACAACGCCCGAAGCGGGAATCCACCTCAGCATCAATGGTGGAGCCTGTAGCCGAAATGGCAATCTTCATAGCTCCTCCTTATTTTGTTTCTTTTGCCAGTTCCTTTATCCTGGCTTCGATCTCCTTAAGTTCAACCCTCATGGCTTCAGCCTGTTGCTTCAGAAAACCAAGCTCCTGCTCACGGCTCATCTGAGGAGCGTAGGGCGTAACACCTGGAGCGAACGGCCCGGCTGCATGGTAGGGATAACCATAACCCCTCCGGCGTGGAATACCGTACGCCTGCGCACCGGCTCTTATTCCCCAGGGGCTGCAAAAGCCTCTACCGCCACCCGTCATTGGGCCCATTCCCATAGGGCCAGTACCATCAAATCCTGGCATGATTCACCTCCTTAAATTTATTCATGTTCTTTCACTAAATAAGTCTGGCTCACTCTTCGCTCTCTAGCTCACGTACCCTGGCCTCAATCTGCTCCAGCTCGTCCTTTATCGCTTCCGCCTCACCTTTCAGATAACTGGTCTCCTCTTCCTTGCTCATTGGTGGGGCAAAGGGCGTGTAAGCGGGGGTAGATTGCTGTCCGTAGTAGGGAAATGGGCTTGGGGGATATGACCAAGCTGGCGGCATACCGGCCTGGCCAAAGAAATAGCCGCACCTGGGCAAACCACCTCTACCCCGTCCTATGTAGGGCCAGGGAGGAGAGCTTCCTCGAAAGCCGAAGCCCATGCCTCTCCTGGAGCCAAATCCTCTACCGAATCCGTTTGGCATTTTCTCACCTCCTTACGTTTTGATTTTCTCTAATCTCTTTTTGATACTGTCCAGTTCGCCTTCCAGTATCTTGGCCTGTTCCTCCAGAATCGCTATTTGTTGCTCTTTGGATATGGGTGCCCATGGCCAACCAAAAGGCGGTCTCCACCAATATCCTAGCCATCCACATCTCCAGGCATGCCAGTATCCGTGCCAAGGCTACATGTCATATCACCTCCTTACGCAGATTTTGTTCCCGGTTCTACCACCAGGTATACCAGTAGGGTGCAAACCAGCGCCGGCAGAATCCACGACCTCTACCTCGTCCCCAGCCACCCCACCACGGCCACACTGGGTAGGAGACGCCGGTGTAGGAATATGAATAGGGATAGGAAGAGGCATACGGGTAGGTATATGGAGACATATAGGCCCAACCAGCAGGTCCCATTCCGAATGGCATCTCAGTCACCTCCTTTCCAATTCAGCATTGGCGTTTTTGTCTGATAGCCGTCGCTGGCATTCGGGGCAATAGCCCACAAGACGGACTTCAGCATCAGTAACCCTAAATCCCTCCTCCCTGGTGATTCTGGTCTTAAGCCCCTCTGAAGATGGGCATCTAAACTCAAATATCCGGCCGCAGCCTATGCACATCAAATGATGGTGTCCGGATCGAGTAGCGATTTCGTAGCGGCGACGCATACTATTGAATTGATGCTCTCTTAACAGTCCCACCTTTGTGAACAACTGCAAATTGCGGTACACTGTGGACAGGCTAATGCTTGGTGACATTTGCCGAACTCGCTCGTAGATCTGTTCGGCATCAAAATGTTCGTCAGCCTGCTCCATGATTTCCAGGATCAACTGGCGCTGCTTTGTGTTACGCCGGTTCAACTTGCTGTCTATAACACCTTGTACCATCATTGTTAACTTGCCCCACAATTACTTTCTCCAATAATGCTCACTACTGCTTTCCAAGACGTCATCCTTCGACTCTCTGTACTCATCTTGTCATGGTGAGCTTGCGGATTCCTCCTATCTGTTGATAAGTGGCCCCCTGGCTAACACATTGCAATGCCAATTCATAGTCTATTACTTTTGTTCCTGACACAGCATCGATGCCATAATCAAAAAGTACTGGTGATAAGGGAGTGGTGTCTCCCAATATGACCACATAAGCTTTAGGCTCACATAGCTTGAGCAGGTGCTCAATGGTATGGTTAGTGAAGGCAGTTCCAGTGATGCCAACAACGTCAGCTTTTGGAATAAGGTTCTCCGCTTCAGCTTCAGTGTAATCACCTTCTCGCGGATTCTTCTCAATTACCCATAGCTCCTTTACTATCCCTCGAAGTCTGGATGTAAAGGGAAAGTGCCCCACAATAGCCACTTTTTTGCCTCTTCCTTTTTGGGCGATCAGGTCACCAGCATTAAGATTCATACAGCACTCCTCATCGATTTGGAGTAGCGAATTGATGGTCGCCATACCGATAGCCGCCTCAAGTATGCTCTCTGAATAAGCCATCCTGGCGAGCTCCAGAGCGCTTTTCCTTAACAGGAAGCCTGGCTCTCGCACCGAAGGTTGCTCCTGCTGAAGAGCATCGCGGGGAAGTGTTGCTGCCAACCCGCAATTGCGAGTCAGCACCCCCGTATGAAATAGACCCTGGCGCACATCTCTCACACCAACATCGAAATTCAGCGTTGAGAGTAAATCATCAAGAACCTTCATTTATTACCACCCTCTCCTTCCTCTGCGGCACCTTCCCCATCCACCCTTTGCCTTGACCAACCCTGGTGGCCAGAGGGGCATAATACCTGGTGTGCTACAAGTAGGACATAGTTGTGGAGGAGTCTCCACCATAATTTCAAATGGAACGTCCCACTCATGTCCATCATTGCATCTGAAGCGACGAAGAGCCATCTCGAAGTTACCCCCCTCAACCTTGATGGCCTTACCGTTAACTAGGGCGTCAGCTACCTTCTGTCTTCCTGAACCCAGTATACGCTGGAAAGTTGGACGAGAAACGTTCATCTCTTTAGCACACGCCTCTTGTTCTAACCCCTCCAGGTCTTTAAGCCGTAGTGCTTCAATTTCTTCAACGGATAGACATACCTCTTCAAGCATATGCAATGGCACTGCTGCTGGCTTGAAATGGAACACTTGAGGTAGTGAAGCCACGCGCCGCCATTTGATTGGCCTGCCCACAGGATTTTTGATTGTTTCACTGCCACTTGCACTTATTAGCATATGCCCATAATTATTATCGCACATTGCAGATGGTGGTGTCAAGAACATGAGTTGCTACCGACTCCGCTATTTTGAGTAGATGGATGGACTACTCGGCGAAAGGGAGGACGCTCTTTGCTGATGGTATTACTGTTTTACCTGTGGCCGTCCTTATGCCGCTTTAGTATAGACCATGCCCGAACCGCTCGAAGGCCGATGCTACCAGTATGAATCACCGGTTTGACTCTCTAATGCCCATACCATGCTGTTTCAGATTCGGCGGCTAGCGAAGCATAGCCATATACTCGTCAGCATACTTACCATTCTTGGCACCCTCGAACATCTCTCCCCTCTTAACCTTCTCTAGGGCCAAGTACTCGCTGGCGTACATGCCAGCACAGGCACCTTGGCTAGCTGAAGAGATGAGGTGCCGATCACAACCCGTAATCTCCCCGCAGGCAAAGATTCCTGGCTTGGAGGTCATCATCTGGCTGTTGATTTTTACAACAGTGCCTTTCATCTCCAGCCCTGCTTCCCGTGCTAGCCTGGTATCAGGTTCGGTTCCTACGCAGATGACTATCCAGTCGACTCCTATCTCCTTCTCCGCACCGGTCTTATTGTTTACCACAACTGCTGTCTGTACCCAATCGCCACCCCTTATCTCCTTCAGCTCGGTGTTATACCAAATCTCGATCCCTTCTTTTTGTAGGCTCTTGGTCATGATGGAATACGCCCGTAGCGATTCCCTCCGGTGTATCAGGGTAACCTGACTGGTAACAGTTTTGGCTAACAGCGCACTCTTGGCTGTGGTATTTCCGCCACCAACAACCAGTACCCTCTTTCCGCTGAACTGATCCACATCGCGCCTGGCGTAATAGGAGACACCTTTACCGGCAAACCTCTCCTCACCCAGTACCCCGAGCTTTTGCATAGTGCTACCAGTGGCAAGGATGATAGTCTGCGCCCTATATTCGTTCTCCTCTGTAGTCACAACCTTATCCTCAGCCTTAAGGCTAATAACCCTTTCCCTCCGTAGTTCTGCGCCGACTCCTGACGGAGGGGTCGAAGTAACCTGTTTCTCCATGTTGTCCATCAATATACTGCCGTCTCCGGGTAGGAAACCGGGGTAGTTGCTTACTGTATAGGCGATGGCACCTTGCCCACCGACCCAGTTGCCTTCGATGACCAGCGTGCTCCAGCCGTCGAGCTGGGTGAAGACCGATGCCGACAATCCGGCGGGGCCCGCGCCAATTATGACTACATCTCTTTCTTCCATATCAGCCTCCTTATCCAAAATTACGCTTTTTCCAGCCTGCCAATTTGCACAAGCTCTCTTTTAGGGTCTTTCTAATTCCAAGGGCCCCCATACAACTAGCAGTTCGCCAGCAAGCTCTGAGCTTGAATGCTGAGGCGAGCATTCTTTGATAAACTGGAGAACTCCCTCCAACACGTTTGCCTCATCGGCAAATATCGTTGCCCCTGTATTCCAGCCGCATTTCTGGCAGGATACTTGACAAGTGATCTCTATCTCTGCCATTTGCCCCCTCCTTTCATCTACTTTGTTTAGTCCCACGTATCTGATTAGGCTCCGGTAGCCATTGTGTCGCTTAAAGCATGTTGATCTGGGTACGGAGCTCCCTTTTTAAGGGAGTTAAGCATTTTTTTAATGACCTTTGCTGTATCTTCAGGCAATGCTGTGTTTATATAGATGCCTGAGCCCATTTCAAAGCCAGCAATGGTGGTCAGCCTCGGCACTATCCTTATATGCCAGTGGTAGTACGGATCCTCTTCGTCCTCAGTAGTGCTCGTATCAAACATATAGTTGAAAGCTGGATTGTCAAGTCCCCGATGTAGGCAGAGAAGAGTATCCCTTAACACCGTAGATAGTTCGGTAAGGCCCGTTGCTGGGCACAGACCAAAGGAGGCACAATGCCTCTTAGGAATAATCCATGTTTCATAAGGTACACGCGAGGCGAAAGGATGGAGAACAATGAACTCTTTGGTCTCAGCAATAATCCGCTCACCCCTCCTTAATTCCTCAGCGATTAAATCACAGTAGAGGCACCTGCCGACATTGTCATAGTAATCAACGGCAACGTCAAATTTTCGGCGATAGTACGTAGTGGCGAGAGGCGTGGCAACTAATTGCGAGTGAGGATGTATCAACGATGTCCCCGATGCCCAACCATGGTTCTTGAAAATGGTAATGAACTTCAGTTGCCGATTCTCTTTTAAAGTATTGTACCTTTGCTGATAGGCTACTAGCACCTTTTCTACTTGCTCGCGTGTCATCAAAGCTATGGGGGTGTTATGAGAAGGGGTCTCTATGATTACCTCATTTACCCCAACGCCATCCATCTTGCGGAAAAGGTGCCCCTCTTCCCTCCGGGTAAGATTACCAGACAGACTCAGCGCAGCGAACCGATTAGGTACGACTCTTACTTCCCAGGCTGAGCCTTGAGCTGATGGGGGGAATCTCAAGACTTCATCCGGTGTTTGGCTTTCGTTACCCGGGCAAAAGGGACATGATTCCTCCCAGCTTGGTAGCTCGTGGGCAAGCATTCTCTTGGGCATATGCTGTGGGCGTTTAGCCCTCTCTGGAGCAATTATTACCCATTCCTTGGTTGTAGGGTCTTGTCTTATTTCCGACATATCATCCGCTCCTTTTCTCGCAGTGTTGGTAATCCCCACTCCCTTGGCATCAGTTAGCCAATCATCAGCTTCTCAAGGGAAGCCTACAAATGCACCAGCTATCCAGGTCTCTATCGATAAACATGTCACCACCGCACCGAGGACACCTTTTTACTCTCTACGCTACCACGCCTTTCACCTCCAGCTATAATGCGCTTTTACCACCTTAGAATATCACTAACTTCAGTACTTAAGTTGATATTTATGTTTCGCTTTTCATAGAATGATGTAGCGCATAAGCCGCGAATTAATTCATCCCAGCGGGCAACAGTCCCGCTCAACACTAAGGGCATCTCACGCGGTGGACATCCAAGGTCGGCTCTTTTGCCAAAGACATCAATCTGTGCATTGCTATCCACGCGGCGGTTCTGGAGTGACGCTACGGCGCCACCATCTCCAACACCTACGATACAAACTTTCATGACGTCTCCTTTTCATCCTCCGACTCGGTATACCTTGCTAACTCAGGTTCTAGCACTGTCCTTGGCATGGCTCCTATTTTCTGCTCAACAAGCTGACCGTTTTTGAATATCAAAAGCGTAGGGATGGACATAATCTGATATCTCATCGCTATGGTTGGGTTTTCATCAATATTTAGCTTACCAAAGGTAATTTTCCCCTGATAATCTCTAGCCAATTCCTCAATTACAGGAGCTACCATCCGGCACGGAGCGCACCATGGCGCCCAGCAGTCGATGACTAACAATGGATGCTTGTTAATTGCTTCATCAAAGTTATCGGAACTCAATTCAAGTACTAAGTCTTCCGCCTTTTCTTCAATTTCCTTCTCCTCGAGGAATTTAACAGTTAATGTGCCATCGCTTCCCTGCTCAAACCTTAATGGGACCTTTTTTCTCTTAAATGAACTCTCTAATCTTGCTTGCGCTTCTTTCAACAGGAATTGTTTGCCTTGCTCTTGGAATTCTTTCAGTCTCTGGTATAAATCTCCGGCATTAAGAAAACCTTTATAGAAGTGTGTGAGCAGAGAATTCAATCTCTCTAGCTCCTTCGTTCTTCCTTTTTCTTCCGGGGTTAGCTCACCGATTCTAGCCAGCTTTTCCCTTACTATCGGCGAAAGCTCTTCTTTCCAGTCTGCCATTATTGCGCTCCTGTATTGCTTCATATCCTCTATATTCTGGTTCATACTATGCGGATCGCCTCAAGTGGGCATACTTGAACACATTTGGCACAACCTCGGCAGAAGCGTGACGGGCGCGAAAAAGGAAACTCGTAGGGAGCTTCTTGTCTCAACACTTTGTTCGGACACTCAAGCATGGCAGCACATACCCCGCTATCACATTTTTCAGGGTTGCACCTTTGGTAATCAATCATAGCTATCGGATTTGGCATCGCTCTACCCACCTTGTTCTCACATACCTTCAAACCAGCCATACACATATCTTCTCACGTAGGCATCATCCGGATAAGCTCTATCTACGTCCTCCTCCTTGAATGAATACTTATACCGATAACAATACTCCATTAGCAGCTTATATGACTGATTTAGGCTCTTCATCATTTCTTCACCCTGGGCATTTTCACTGCCGCTCTTATCAGGATGGTACAGAAAAGCCTTCTTTCTGTAAGCCTGTTTTATTTCCTTAAGGCTGGCGAATTCCTCTAGGCCCAATAATCTCCTCGCTTTGTCTATCTCCTCAAAACTGGCCATGTCTGATACATCCCCATCCATCGCATTTCATATCAACTATGCCTTTGCTTTAATAAATATGACTACAGTAGCGCCTCAACCTTCGGTCGAATCATGCTCTCGGGAACAGCACCAAGGCTCTCATCCACTATCTGACCGCTGTCGAAAAATAACAGTAGCGGTATACTCATAACCTGATATTTTCCAGCTGCTTGTGGATTTTCATCCACATTAAGCTTGCAGAACTTGACCTTGCCCTTATATTCCTTTGACAACTTCTCAGTTATTGGGGCAATCATCAGGCAGGGGCCACACCACGGCGCCCAGAAGTCCACCACTACAAGCACCTTAGACTTTAGTACCTCGTCTTCAAAGTTCTCGTCTGTGATTTCTATCACCATATCTCTTCCTCCTTAACTTATGTAGCATGCCAACTGCGAAGATGCACTTGGGAATACAACCGGCCTGCCAGGGCTGCATCATCCCGATTCGCCTCGATGTACCGCATTTTCTCTTACCCAAATTCGGTACATCTTTTCACCACTCTCTTCGTAGCATCGAAATCCTCTGGGGTCCGCTTCCTCTACCATTACATGTTGTTTTCCCTTTAGTTCAATAACCTGGCTCAACCAGTTTCTGAAATGTGCCCCGCTACCAAAATAGACCTTCGTCCACTTGTTGCCCTCCTTGTCCGCTCTCTGTCGACTCTTTTCCTCTTCAGCCATCCTTTGACGAACCAGATTTTCCTGGTCTAGATGCTCTATGACCATCATGCATACCTCGTCTCAGCTCTAGGAGGTTTGTCCAGTTTGAGATATCTCTCCACTTCTCGGCGGCTTCTCTTCTGAAATCACACTGTCCAACAAGCGCTTTAATGACTTTCGGTCCTGAAAACCAATGCGTTTCTTCACCGGTTGAGAATCACGAAATATGAGTATCGTGGGCAAGGCGATGACACGATACCTAGCTGACACCTCGGGGCTTTTGTCTACGTCCATCCTGACGAACTTCGCGCTGCCACCATATCTCTTAACTAGTTCATCAGCCAGAAGACATGTTGGATAGCAAGAGCGGCACCACTCCGCAGTAAAGCAGGTGAACACAGGCAGTTTACATTTCAGCACTTCCCTCTCAAAGTCCTTGTCTGTAATCTCCTTCATGGCGCTACCAACTTGGCTATTGTTCTTCTTCACTCTGCATACCGGTCAATGCCATAAGCCCTAACGAAAACATCTGGCACAGGAACCCTGTCGTCGGGCAATCCTAACCTCTCCCTTACCTCATAGTAGCCTGTGCTTCCGAACGATTGCTCAGGACAAAAAGCGAGACACAAAGCCTGTCTCAATTCTTCCAACGCGTTATTTAAGTCAGCAGAATTAAAGTCAGAGACCAACAGCGAATGTGGTGCATATTCCGAGGCAATCTTCTCACCATAATTCTGGCGCAGCCAGTCCCGACATAGCCGATCAATCTGACCATCTGTCATAGCACCCCCTCAGCAATCATCATGGTGCCCTGTTTCCTCTTTCTCCTCACACTCGGGACAGTAACCCTCAAGGTATAACTCGGCTTTGGTCACATAAAAGCCGTGTTCACGCCGCACCGCCTCAATCAACTTCCCAACGAGATGATTTTCAAATTCAATGACTCTGCCACACCCGTAGCAAACCAGGTGCTGGTGCTCCGGCGAATGCTTCATCTCATAGCAGCAACGAACCTTGCCTAGCCTTCTCTCAGCAACCAGCCCCAGCTGCTTGAAGAGATTAAGGCTACGGTATATCGTCGCCAGACTGATAGACTCGTCTCTCATACTGGCGCGACCATATAGCTCCTTAGCGTCTATATGCCCATCAGCATCGCGTAGCAATTCCAGGAGCAAACGTCGTTGAGCTGTTAGTGTATGACCATGAATCGGATTGTCTTTGAGATTGCGTCTCATTCTCAATTTCCATTCTACCTTATTCCCCCCTTTTCTGTCAACCATAAAGCGACTGTTTCCTGTTCGCTATTAGTTTATTGTTCGATAATAACCAGCAACGTCAGTTGCTGGCTCTTCCCGGCAGTTTCAACTTGCGTTTAGTCCTCTGGACAGTCCGCAAAAGGTTTGATTTCAAGGTAGCAAATCAAGTCTTCGTGTTTTACGGAGATTAACCACGTTGTCAAAAACCTCACACAAACGGTAAGACACGCTTCTACTCAATGGTGCCCCAGACCAGCAAGTGAGCGCCTTCATCAGGCCTTGCGTTTTAACATTCGCAGGTGAGCGAACAGAAACCACAGTTACTTTCTTCCGAGGCTTTGGCACAGTATTGCAGTCGAGATTGATAGCTTCTTCGGGTCTGCTCCAAACTGAGTCGCCTGAAGCGAGGACTCGCTATCTTTTAACATTATACTGCCACTTTCTTAGTCTTGTGCAAGGCATCGCTGGCTGCATCGGTTATTTGATAACTCAATGGGGACGCGGTAAGCCATGGATGAGTCCCCATAGGGAACATAGCTACCTGCTCCATGGTCATCCCATTGACTATAGCAACTGCCATCACATTGCCAACTTCACCAGCTGTCATAGCGCAGCAAGCACACCCTCCCAGCATCTTTCCTGACCTGCGGTCGAAGATGAGCCTCACCCTCATGGGCTCTGCACCCGGCATGGTTCCAGGATGCTTAGACGCTGCTTCGGCCTCTCCTATCACGACGTCATGACCTAGCTTATGTGCTTGAGCATCGGTGAGGCCAGCCATAGCGATGGCTGTTTGTCCGATGACTGTTGAGAAAATACCCACGGTACCGATGTTTCGCCACTGGGGTAGGTAAAGGTTAGCCGCAGCAATCTTCCCCTCGCGCGTCGCCACTGAGGCAAGCCGCACAGGAACCGGCTGACCATTGAAGAATGAATACTTTTCTGCGCAATCACCGACGGCAAAAATGTTGCCATCGGTAGTCCTCTGGAATTCATCAACCTCGATGCCGCGGGTGGGACCGACCTTTAGGCCAGCCTCCTCAGCCAGCTTGGTGTTAGGCAACACACCGATACCTATAATCACCATATCGCATTTGATATCTTCGCCACTTTCTAACTTCACAAACTCCACCTTGTCACTACCACCAATAGACTTGACAGCATTGCTGGTTATGACTTTCACCCCCCTCTCCCTCAGGGCTTCCTCAGCTCGAATGCACAGCTCTTCAGTGCAAACTAGCTGCAAACAATGCTCCAGTAGTTCTACTATAGTGACCTCATGACCGCGTTTGCGGCACTCATCAGCAAATTCGACCCCGATGAAGCCGCCACCGATAACAACTATATGGCGAGCCTGGTCCATGGCTAACGCTAACTCTTGGAGATAGTCAGGGTACTTCTTCACAAACCAGACATTCTTCTTGTCTGTGCCCGGTATGGGGGGCTGTAAAGGGTTTGAACCTGTGGCAAGTATCAACTTGTTATAGCCCAAGACTTCGCCGTTCTTAAGAGTAACTGTCTTACCCTTGCGGTCGATGGAGATTACCTCACCGACTTTGAGTTTGGCTTCACCTAAAAGTTTGTCGGGCAGTATGTTTTTTTCCACCCCACCTAGTGTACCGTAGATGTACGGGATACCGCATGGAACCATGGCCTTTACCTCTGGGCGGATAACAACAATATCCTTCAGACCGTGATGCTTCTGGGCACAAATAGCAGCCTGAATACCTCCAGCGCTGCCACCAACAATTAGTAGCTCATGCTTTTTCATTTGTGATATACTTTCCTTAGATTATTTTATCGAAAACAGATGTCCGACCTGTTTTTATGAGCCACTTAGGCTGCATCCTGATACACTTTTAGACCATTAGAGCGGTCAATTTTCTGTTTTCAACAGCTTGTCTACCCTTCGCAGCAGTTCTTGGGGGCTGACCGGTTTTTCAACGTAATCTTCAGCCTCCAGCTCCATGCCCTGGGCCACAGAGACATCAGTCTCACCCATCCTCTGTGAAAAACTGGTGAGTATGATTACCGGAATTTTGCTCAGCTCGGGATTAACCTTCAGTTGCCTCGCCGCTGTGAAACCATCCTCAAAGGGCATGATCACATCCAAGATGATCAGGTCAGGTTTCTCAGCCTTGGCAATCAGCAGGCCAAAAACGCCATCGCTGGCTGTCAGAACCTTATAGCCAGACCTCGACTCGAGAACTGTCTTCGTTGCTGCAACAAAGTCCGGGTCGTCATCGACGAGAAGAATCTTATACATATCCTTGTGCGTTTGCGTTACACCTCCTCACCCAGTATTCTTACCCTCAAACCGAGCTCTGCTTCGTTGATAATCTCCGGCACAAGCTCATCCCATCCCAGCGGCATGACGTGGACTCCCTGGCAGAATGGCTTCACCTGCCGAATGATACGCGAGGCAATTTCCACTGCCTTCTTCTTGCGGTTCTCCTTTTCCGTCTCTTCCATCTCCCGGATTATGCTCTCTGGAACACTAATCCCGGCCACATTTGAATTCATAAACTTGGCCATGCCAGCGCTCTTGAGTACCACGATTCCAGCTATAATGGGCACCTTGAATCCCTGTACCTGATTCATAAAGTGCTCAAATTTCTCCGGCTCGTAAACGGCCTGGGTCTGGAAGAATCTGGCTCCAGCCTCGAGCTTCTTTTTCATCTTGATGACCTGTGGCTCCAGGGGCTCAGCGCCCGGCGTCACCACTGCGCCCAGGAAGAAGCTGGGTACGCTTTCCAGTTCGTGACCTGCCATATCATACCCCTGGTTCAGACTGCTGGCTGCCTTGAGCAATTGCACTGAATCGAGGTCATAAACCGGCTTCGCCTCAGTATGGTCACCTAATGCCGGGTGATCGCCGGTAAGACACAATACATTCTCTATGCCTAATGCCCATGCACTCAGCAGGTCCGACTGAAGCGCCAGCCGGTTTCGGTCACGGCAGGTGAGCTGGTAAACTGGCTCCAGGCCTCGCTCAACCAATCGGGCAGAAACAGCCAGTGAACCAATCCGCATTACCGCACTTTGCAGGTCGGTAACGTTGATGGCAGTCACCTGATTCCGCAACACCTCCGCGTCCTGGAGGCATTTCCCCAAATCAACACCCTTGGGCGGCCCGATTTCTCCGGTGACCACAAATTTTCCGCTTTCCAGTGCCTGTCTTAGTTTGCTCACCTCTTTTTTCACTCCTTATTCAAAAATTGACAGTAATCTAGGCGTGGCTGGCGACCTTACGGTCGCCGGCGAGAGACCTGAAGGTTGCTTCTCCTTCACCGATGGTTAGCGAACGCGGCCGGCCCCATCTGGAGTTGTTCTTAGGCATCACGTATTTGTCCATCTCATCCAGGCGACCTAGCGCCCTGAGCCGCTCATAAATTAGCTGCCAGCCGCAATCCCGGTTTCTGTCCACCTCGCATTTTCCATTTTTGGCCCCTCCACAAGGGCCATTGAGCAGGCTTTTAGCACAGAGCGTGACCGGACACAGTCCGCCGGTGTATTCCACGATGCACTCGCCGCACAGGGAACAGTACTCGGTGATAAAATCGTCGGACACCGTCTCACCGCCGAAGATGGTATCGCATCCGGGGTGGACCATTCCCCCGTCAGTGGCATCCATCACAGTATGAATTCCCTGACCGCAGGCAAGAATGAGGAAAGAGTCTGTATGCTCGATCTCGCGTTTATAGTCTTCATTCAGCATCTTTTGCGTTACTGAGAGCTTGCACAGGCTCACTCCGCTACCAGTGCAGGCCCATCCCGCAACCTGTACTCCCTTTTGCTTGAGTCGCTCTGCCATTTCCTTAGTCTCCACTTCGCCTCCCGAGTGACACTTTGCAGCACAGTTGCCGCAGCCAACGACAAACACTCGCTCTCCGGGCTTGAGATACTCCGAAATCTCATCGATCGGCTTTTGAATTGTAGCGTGCACAGAAAAACCTCCTTATGTGTTCTCATGAAACTGAAATTAAAAAGCGACGTCGACTCCACTAAGACTTAGCTCCTGTTCCGTGACCGTCCTTAGCGGAGGAAGTTGACCTATATCCACTCCTGGCTCATATTTAAAGATGTCATACAGGTCCCTATTCAACATGAATATCAGGCGGGACAGCGGGAGCTCCATGGCGCAGACATCCTGGCACTGCCCGCAGTTAACGCAGGAGTCCATAACATGGGTAATCCGTACCATCGGGAACATAATATCAGGCGGAACTTCGCCTGGAGGAACCAATCCTCTATCTGCTTCTAAATTGCAGTCCTTGCAGTAGCATATCGGGCAGGCATCCCGGCAGCCATAGCATTTGATACAACGTTCGAATTGCCCGAACCAATATTCGAACCTTTCGTCACTGCTCATCTGTTTCAAGCTGGAGAAGTCCCTCTCCTGCCACTGCTTAGCAGACTGTATTGCGGCATCATCCTTCTTTCTTCTAAGTTGTACGGCCTCAGGGTTGGGCTGTCTTATACTGATACAGCCCGCTGAGATTGCAGCGTCAATAAAGTTGGCACCCTTTTCTGTACAGGCCTCAACAAAAGTTGTGCCCTTATCAGAGGTCCCCCATTTGCCACAAGCGATGTCTGCCATTGTCGGGATGTTCGTCTCGCACCTACGGCAATTTTCTCTCCTTCCGTACTCTTGCTCCTCTAGCTCCATCAATGTCTTCTCCTTTTGTGTTCCATCTGCTAGCGTGATTACCAACCTGTCATCGTCAATATCTTCAGCGACAACGTCTGTCGGGTCTATCCCAAACACCTCCTTCATCATCTTCTTGGCTTTGACCGATGGCAGGGTACCAGTGCAGTTGAGACCGATAAGGATCAAGTTATCCATTTTGACCTGAGTTCTCTTGGCTAGCTCAATGATTGCCTTAGCATCACATGGTTTGACAACAACCGCTATCTTCAGGTCAGAGGCACCATCAGTATATTCCTTAACATAACGCGCTATGTTAGGCGAGGTACAATGTAGGGTTCCGGCAGTCTCTATAACCTTGTCCGGCTGAGAGATTAAAACAGGAGTACCGTCATACCTATTGCCATCTCTTGCTTTTACAGCTAGAACAGCGTCAGCCCTTTTACTCTCAAGAGCAAATTTAAGGAGTGAGGTAACCACACCACCACACTCAGCTTTTTCCAGCACCTCCTTATCTGTGGAGCTAGCGATATACACATCGCCTTTCATTTCTTCACCTCCATCTTGACAGCGCATACTTTGGTTTCAGCGCACTTGCAGCTCGGGTCTAATGCGGGGTTGGTAAGCACATTGGCGCAAGAATCAGGGAAATGGAAGGGAATAAAAAGTAGCCCGGGTGGTACTTGGTCTGTCACCTTAACTTCAGCCTCAATGCTGCCTCGTCTTGTTTCCAAAGTAACCATATCCTTGTTCTTCACCCCGACCTTAGTGGCATCCTCTGGGTTGACCTCAACAAAACCATGGCTAACCTCGTCTACTAACTTTGGTGTCCTTAGTGTCATTGTTCCGGTATGGTAGTGGAATATGCTTCTGCCTGTGGTCAGAACGTAAGGATACTCGTCTTCGGGTATTTCATCTGGGGGCTTAAACCCCACCACCTGGAAATGCCCCAGACCATCGGCGGTGTTGAATTTCTCCAAAAACATAGTCGGTGTCCCCGGATGATTCTCAGACGGGCAGGGCCAGTGAATTCCGCCTGGCGTCCTCTTAAGGCGCTCATAGGTTATCCCCTTATATTGGGGAACACACCTTCTTATCTCCTCAAATATTTCCCCTGCTGAGGAGAAATTAAACTTATCCTTGTATCCCATCCTTTCGGCCAACTGACACACAATCCACCAGTCAGGCTTGGCTTCACCCGGCGGCTCGATAACCTTTTCTATCTTTTGCACCCTCCTATCTACATAGGTATGGGTGCCTTCTCTTTCTACCCAGGTTGCTGCCGGCAACACCACATGGGCAAGCTTGCCTATCTCGGTGAGGAATATGTCCTGTACTACGATGAAATTAGCTTTCTTCAAAGCTTTCCTCAAGTTATTAACATCAGGTACCGCCATCATGGGGTCTGTTCCCACGATGTATAGGTGAGAACATTTGTACAACATGTCTATGTAGGTAAGACCAGGCTTGGTCGGCAGGTTACTCACGCCCCATGCGTCTTCGAAGAACTTTGCCGCCTCCTCACCTACACGCTTGAACCCGGGATAGAAAACGGCAAGGCAACCCATATCGCCTGTGCCTTCGCCACTTATCTGTCCTCTCATTGAATTCACCCCAGTCCCCGGCTTACCAATGTTACCGGTGAGAAGCGCCAAGTCAGCGTGAACTTTGACATTGTCAGCACCAACGGTGTGCTGACATATGCCTTGGTCATAGAGGATGCATGACCTCTCTGCCTTTGCAAATGTAATCGCTGCCTCTCTAATCTTTTCCAACGACACACCAGTGATTGCCTCTGCTTGCTTCAAGTCAACCTGACAAAGGAAATCGCGTACTTGCTCAAAGTCTGCAGTCCTTGATGTGATAAACTCCTTATCCTCCAAGCCCTCGGCCAAAATGATGCTCATCATGGCATTTACCAAGGCGACGTCTGTGCCAGCCTTCAGTGGCAGGTGGATGTCGGCTAGGTATCTGGCAGTAGCAGTTTTTCTCGGGTCACTATAAATGACTTTGGCCCCCTTGGCTTTTGCTCTGAAAATTCTTCTGGCGATCATAGGGAAAGTCTCCATAATATTGACCCCAGCAAGAAAGATGCAATCAGCAAGCTCAATTTCAGGCTGAGATGTCTGCATCACTCCTGACCCCACCGCTGGAAGTAACGCCGCCACTGCCGAAGAGTGACATAATCGACCAACGTACTCTATAGTATTCGTACCCATAACCACCCTTACGAACTTCTGCAATAGATAGCTTTCTTCGTTCGATGTCTTCCCTGAGCCTAGAGTCCCAAAAGTCTCAGGGGTCGCCTCTTTGAGCTTAGAAACAATAAGCCCTAGGGCTTCATCCCATGAAGCCTTCCTAAAGGTGCCATTCTTTTTTATAAGAGGATTTTTCAGCCTGTCTTTGCTGTACAGAAAAGCATAGGCGTTCTTTCCCTTAGGACAGTTTGCCCCTTCGTTTATGGGATGTTCTTTCCACGGCTCCTGTCCGATTATCTTTCCATCCTCGACGACCAGGTAAATGCCGCAGCCACAACTACAATATGGGCAAATGGTAGGTGCATATTCAATGCTCATTTCGCCTCCTATTGAATGCACTTGGGCCAAGCTGCTTTATGGTTTGAGTAAAGCTATTGACTGTCTCGGCTACCTTCGGGCCTTCGGATGCTGAGATCCATTCCAGCCTGAGCCTTTCTTTGCCAATACCTATGGCCTCAACGAAAGGTTTCAGTCCAGTAATCCTCCTTCTGGCATTCAGGTTACCCTTGTGGTAATGACACTCGCCTGGATGACAGCCACAAACTAAAACACCGTCAGCACCCAGAGCGAATGCTTTGAGTACCAATCTCTCGTCTACGCGCCCGGAACACATTACTCTTATTATCTTTACATTAGGTGCGTACTTCAGTCTCGAAGTACCAGCTAAATCAGCGCCCCTATATGAGCACCAGTTACAAAACAGCCCCACAATCTTTGGCTTAAACGAGTCCATATATACCTCCGATGATTTCAGTGACTCATTCAGACTAGAATCGACCTGACAGGTTGACCAATTAAATGCTAGAATATATTAATACTAAGGTTAGATTTTTCAGACCGTAAAAATTATACCCTACAGGGGTATGGTAAAGCAACACGCAGTAACATCTCGAATATCGGAGGAGGCAATGGCTAAACAAGAAGTATCACAGCAAATGCTGCTAAAACGGCTCAAAAGGATCGAAGGGCAGGTTCGCGGCATCGAAAAAATGGTCATTGATGGCCGTGATTGCGAAAGTCTGGTGACCCAACTAGCGGCTTTACGTTCTGCCATTGAGAGTGTTGGTGCCCTGGTGCTAAACAACTACATGAAGCTTTGCTTTCGCCAAGATAGTAAAGCTGAGTCAGGAAATGTCGACTCCCTGGCGAGGGCTATAGCTATCTGGGGTCGAGTGCGAGTTGGCGACAGTAAATAAGAGTACTCCTGCCCACAGGATTTTTGATTGCTTCACTGCCACTTGCACTTATTAGCATATGCCCATAATTATTATCGCACATTGCAGATGGTGGTGTCAAGAACATGAGTTGCTACCGACTCCGCTAGTTTGAGCAGGTGGATAGACCGAGTGGCGAAAGTGAGAGCACTCCTTGGTGATGGTAGCACAGGTTTACCCATGACTGTCCTTGTGTCACTTCAGTGTAGGCTCAGTCCCCCATGCTTTGAAGGCCTATACTGAGAGTACCTCAAGTCAAGCTTTGCCCTTTCTTTTGTGTGTGTGCTATACTTTCAGACGGCATTTTAGTACCCATGAAAAACGAGGTTTTTCATGGGTAACGAGATAGTGAGGCCTGACTACTTGTTAGCAGATTTCGGTTACATCGGGATACTCCTTATCGTAGGTATTCTGTTCACGGTTACTACTCTGCTTCTGCCTCTGACACTTAGCTTTTTCAAGATCGTACCCAGGAAAAGCAATCCAGCCAAGACTTCCACCTATGAGTGTGGCATGGAAACTATCGGCAAGACCTGGGTTCAATATAACTTCCGCTATTATTTCTTTGCTGTTCTTTTCGTTGCGCTCGACGTGTTAACTGTTTTTCTGTATCCCTGGGCGGTTAATCTTAAAGGGCTGGGCTTGTTTGGGCTGATTGCGGTAGCTGTTTTCTTCGTCATCCTTATGGTGGGATATATCTATGCCTGGCTTAAAGGGGCTCTAGAGTGGAAATAGAAGGATACGGAGTCATGCCCTTGAAAGAGATTGATATAGCTGAGGGCTTGAAGATCAACTCGCTGATGGAAGCTTCCCAGCAGCCGATACCTGACCCTGACAAGTGGCTTGATGAGGAGATAAGGCGGAACGTGCTTATTACTACGGTGGACTATGTGCTTGATTGGGCACGGTCGCGGTCACTATTTCCGCTCATGTTTGGGTTGGCCTGCTGTGCTTTTGAGATGATCGGTGCGGCAGCTTCGCGTTTTGATATTGCTCGCTTCGGCATGGACATATTTCGCTGGTCACCGCGCCAGGCTGACTTGATGATTGTTGCCGGAACGCTTACTTGGAAGATGGCGCCGGCAGTGAAATTAGTCTATGAGCAGATGCCGGAGCCCAAATGGGTCATAGCTATGGGGCAGTGCGCGATTAGTGGTGGGCCGTTCAGAGAATCCTACAGCGTTGTCCCTGGGATTAATCGCATAATCCCAGTTGACGTCTATGTGCCCGGTTGTCCGCCTCGGCCTGAGGGGTTGCTTCATGGCATAAGGAAGATACACGAGAAAATCATCAGGGAGAGCATAAAGAAAGCGTGACCAAAGCCTTAAATGGTGAGGAAGTAGCCAAGAAGATAGCTAAGAAGTTTCCTGGCTCTATTGCCGCTGCTGATAAGGCAGCTGTCGTTGTCACGAGCAAATCTCTTTATCAGGTAGCGGAATTTCTAAAGAATACGCGGACGCTTGATTTCGACTATCTGACTAATCTCACTGCCGTCGACTATACGGATTATTTTGAAGTTGTCTACCATCTGATTTCGTTGAGGCATAACCACAGTGTGGTTTTGAAGGCCAGATGCTATGACCGCGACAAGCCAGCAGTACCTTCAGTGGTCAGCTTGTGGCGGGCGGCTGATTTTCAGGAGCGAGAAGCTTATGACCTCATGGGTATAATCTTTGAAGGGCATCCTAATTTGAAACGTTTGTTGCTCTGGGAAGGTTTTGTTGGACATCCGTTGCGGAGGGATTATCTCTGAGATGGCGATAAGGACTGAGCCTTTTATTCTTAATATGGGTCCGCAGCACCCATCAACTCACGGTGTCCTACGCCTACGAGTTACCCTTGACGGAGAAGTCGTCACTGATGTGGAACTTGTTATGGGTTATCTCCATCGGGGGATCGAGAAGTTAGGAGAAAATAGGACCTATGCTCAAATAATCCCGTTGACCGACAGGCTCGACTATGTGGCTTCCATGACGAACAATTTTGCCTATGTGCTAGCAGTGGAGAAGCTGGCCGGCATAGAGGTTCCGGAGCGGGCTGAATATCTGAGGATAATCATGGCTGAGATGATGCGTATTGCCAACCATCTTATGGCAGTCGGCTTCTTCCTTAACGATCTTGGAGCTATGATGACTCCGGTATTGTATATGTGGCGGGAGAGAGAAAAGCTATTAGACCTATTTGAGATGGTTTGCGGTCAGCGACTTACCTATAACTATATGCGTATTGGTGGCGTCAGCCATGACATCCCTGAAGAATTCTTGCCAGCTTTGAAGAGGTTTGTGGCTGAGATGCCAGGATTTATTGATGAATATGACCGGCTTCTGTCTCAGAATGAGGTTTTGCTGGCAAGGACTAAAGGCGTTGGAATATTACCTAAAGATACGGCGATAAATACTGCGGCCAGCGGTCCGGTGCTTCGTGCTAGCGATGTGAAGTGGGATATTCGTCGAGCTGATCCGTATTCAATTTATGACCGCTTTGACTTTGAAATACCGGTTGGCACCGTTGGCGATTGCTACGACCGATACTGGGTAAGGATGCAGGAGATGAGGCAGAGCGTACGCATTTTGGAACAGGCGATAGCCCAGTTGCCGGAAGGTGAGGCTTGTGCCAAAGTACCTCAGTTGTTGCGGCCACCAGTCGGTGAAGTATACGGGCATATAGAGGCACCCAAAGGCGAGCTTGGCTTCCATTTGGTCAGCGATAATTCTATTGCCCCTTACAGATTCCATATTCGTGCTCCAACGCTGATTAACATGACTGCTCTAAAGGACATGGCTATAGGTTGGAAAGTGGCCGACTTGATAATTATATTGGGCAGCATAGATGTCTGCCTGGGGGAGATAGACAGGTAATGACGCTACTGGAACAATTTCAGTTATGGCTAGGTAGTATCTGGCCGGGTTGGGCAGCTTACATCGTGCCAGCCATAGTCGGCATAGTGGTTGTTCTCGGTTTCGTCTTGACCATGGTTATAGTCTTTATCTGGTATGAGCGGCGGTTGCTGGGCCGGTTTCAAGTTCGTCTGGGCCCCAACCGGCTTGGGCCGGAGGGGATTTTCCAGCCGATTGCTACCGCTGTGAAGATATTGTTGAAGGAGGATATTGTGCCGACCAAGAGTGATAAAGTGATTCACTGGCTGGCGCCGGTTATTGTCTTTGTGCCGGTGTTGATGATTTTCGCTGTAGTGCCATTCGGTGAACGTGCCATCCTAACTGATCTGAATGTAGGCGTGGTTTATGTAGTGGCAATCAGTTCTATATCTGCAGTTGGCATATACATGGCGGGTTGGGCATCAAATAATAAGTATGGCTTGATATCAGCTCTGAGGGCAGTAGCCCAGATGGTGAGCTATGAGTTGCCAGTGGTTCTAGCGATTCTGGGTGTGGTGTTGATGGCCGGGTCGCTGTCGATGACACAGATTGTAGCCTCACAGAAAATCCCCTTCCTTTTACTGCAGCCTCTGGGCTTTGTTATCTTTTTCCTGGGGACGGTTGCTGAGATGAACCGCAGCCCGTTTGACCTTCTCGAAGCTGATTCTGAAATCGTCGCTGGCTACCACATTGAGTATTCCGGAATGAAGTTTGCCATGTTTTATCTCGGTGAATATGGCCATGCTCTAGCTTATTCGTGTATTATTGCTACCCTGTTCCTGAGCGGCTGGCAAGGGCCGTTGTTGCCGCCGATTATATGGCTCGTAATTAAGGTCATGGCGGTGTTTTTCGTTATCGTGTGGATGCGCAGTACACTTCCCAGATTGCGTGTGGACCAGTTAATGGCTTTTGCCTGGAAGGGCCTACTGCCTATGGCGATAATCAACCTGTTTATCGTTGCTGCCGAGGTACTATGGCTGTCAGAAATTACGCCATGGTTAATGGTGGCAGTGAACTTCGTTTTTGCTGGTGTGCTAGTCCTGTTGTGGTCGAAGCTGTTTACTTTAGGAGGCGGCCGAGTTGAAGTTTGAGAGATATGGAATCGGCATAGCTAAGGGGATGGCGGTAACCTTCAAGCACCTGTTTCGCGCCCCTATAACTGTGCAATATCCTGAGGAGAAGCTGATTGTCTCAAGGCGCATAAGAGGCAACGAGCTAGTGTGGTATCCAGACAAATGTACTGGCTGTGCTACCTGTGCCAAGAGTTGCCCTCAGGGAAATATTGAGATTGCTACTCATGTAGGTGACAAGAATAATTACGTGGTTGATAAGTTTGAGGTAGATACGGGACGTTGCATGTTCTGTGGCTTATGTGTCGAGGCTTGCCCCTTTGACGCGTTGGCTATGGGTATTAGCTACGAGCGGGCGCAGCATAGACGTAAACAACTTGTTTTGAGCAAAGAAGAGCTTCAGTTATCTGATGTCAGGCAGCCCAGTGGTTATGCTCGACCAAGAATTGAGGCAAGTCTGCCTAAGCAGAGCCTGCTCATCTACTGGGATAAGGAGGAAGGTGGGCAGAAATTGAGCTGGCTGGGACTGAGCAAGAAGAGAGGCCGTGGTGTTTGATATCGTCTTCTGGATATTGGCAGCCGTGACTGTCGGCGCAGCATTGGCTGTAGTTATCTTGCGTGATGTCTTTCGGGCGGCTCTTTCACTAGTCCTGCTTTTCTTAACTATAGCTGTGATTTATATAACTCTTTATGCAGACTTCCTGGCGGTTGTGCAGATTCTTATTTATGTGGGAGCTATCTCAATATTGATTATCGTCGCCATCATGCTTACACGCGAAGTCTGGCACGGTAGTCCATCAGGGAAGCTGCGCATTCCTGCCTTGGTAGTGAGCTTGCTGCTTTTAGGGACACTGGTTTTCACTGTGATGAGTACCAAGTGGGAAACGAGCAGTGAGCCACCTCAGCAACCGACAACAGCGGCTATAGGTTTAAGCCTGTTTGGCGAGGGCGGTTTTATATTGCCTGTGGAAATTACCGCAGTGTTGCTCCTGGCAGCGGTGCTGGGTGCCATCGTGTTGATAAGGGAGAAATAGAAATGTCGGTTGGATTAGAACATTACCTTGTCTTATCAGCGGTTCTTTTCTCCATCGGGTTGTACGGAGTTCTGGCTAAGCGTAATGCTGTAGTCATTTTGATGTGCATTGAAATTATGCTCAATGCAGTGAATATCGCTCTGGTTGCTTTTTCCCGTTATGTTGTGCCAATGTTTCTTACCGGGCAGATATTTGCCATATTTGTCATCGTGGTGGCTGCGGCTGAGACTGCCGTTGGTATAGCTATAATAATCGCTATTTATCGCAGTCGCGAATCTGTTGATGTTGACAAATTCGACTTGATGAAATGGTAGAGCGTTTAGTAATTCCTGCCCGTCATTGCGAGCGGAGCGAAGCAATCTCTGGGGATTGCCACGTCGCTGTGCTCCTCGCAATGACAATAAACAGCCTTAGGTAGTGAACTAGGATATGTGGGTTCAGGTTAAGAGCGCACCTAATTTGATAATAGCTGAGATGTGGAAGGAATTCTTTGAGGGTGAGGGAATACCGACGCGGATTCTGCCTGACCAAAAGAAAGAGCCAGGCGTCAGTGGATTGGCTGGCTACCGTATCCTTGTGTCTCAGGAGAAGGTACATGTTGTCGAGGAGGCCTTGAGGAAACTCTAATGCCGCATCAGGTTCCGTGGCTGAT
>JADHXB010000047.1 GCA_016783155.1 Dehalococcoidia bacterium | reverse complement strand
CCTCCGGGGATAGGTGTCAGGCTTGCCGCTGAGTTTATTATCGATAGCATGAAGTGAAGCAATAGGTATTTCGCGTCTTGTCCCCTTTCCAGATGCAAAGCTTGTTGCTAAAATGTCGGGAAAGCCCCGCCATAAAAGACGGGGCTTTTTTAGGCATCGTAGAGAGGGTGTTCTCGGTGGAGAAAAATCCCTGGGCCTGTTTTTTTCGGAGGGAATATGGTTCCCTGTGACTATGGGCGAGTTTACTATATTGCAGTGTTCTGAGGGGATTGCATGTCTGGTATTGTTTGGCATATCTTAGTCTTTGGTGTTATTGGTATTTTTCTGATTGTTATCATCTATCGTACCTTAGCCATCATCAGGTTGCCGGTTCATCTGAGATGGGAACTGGCACCGATACCGCATGAAAAGGGGAAGGGGCGATACGGGGGCTCCTATCTCGAGGAGTATGAGTGGTGGAATAAGCCGCAACATCGGTCCCGTATCGCACCAATTGTATATATGGCAAAGGAGATCTTTCTGCTGAGGGGCGTTTGGGAGCATAACAGAGCGTTATGGCCTTTGTCATTTGCATTTCATATGGGCATCTACCTGATTGTAGTGATGCTTTTATTAAGCGTGGTAAACGCCGTGTTCATCATTGCTGAGGTACCATTGTATGTCCTGAATGTTTCTCGGGGGATTGCCTCCGTTTTAGCATTGATGGGCTATCTGCTCGGCAGCTTGGGAGCTATCGGTCTAATCATTAAACGTGCCCTTGATTCCAATCTCAGGCCGTTTAATACCATCACCAAGTATTTTAACCTCGTGTTTCTGGGGGCGGTTTTTGGCAGCGGCGCTTACGCCTGGTTCTCTTCGCCGGATTTCGCATCGGAAATGAGCCTCTTTATAAAAGGACTAATTACCCTTGATGCCGGCATAACACTTACCTTATCACTATCGCTGCATGTAGTTATATCGTTATTGTTCATTCTGTATCTTCCCTGGACAGACATGATTCACTTTATTGCCAAGTACTTTGCCTATCATGAGATACGATGGAATGATGCCCCACAGGATGAGAAGATGAAAAGAGAGTTGCGCGGTCTTCTGGCTCAGCCGGTTAGCTGGTCGGCTGCCCATGTAGGAGCCAACGGCAAGAAAAACTGGGTAGATATCACCACAAAGAAGACGAGTGATGAAAAAGAAGCTTAAATTAGCCGATATTTCCAAGGGTGGAGATACCCAGCTCATCAATATTAATATTGATGAGCTGGTACCATTACCGCCGCCCTATGATAAGGTGGAGGAAGTGCGCGGGTTCAAGCAACTCACCGAAGACCAGAGAGAAAGGCTGGTCTGCAATCTTGACGGCGTCGTTTCCTACGCAGCTCTGCCCAAGCCGAAGAGCAAAGAGGAAGAGAAGAAGTATGTGGAGCAGTTTGTCTCGGGGTTAAAAAAGCTCCTGAGTAAAGAGAACAACTGGACATTTCTGCAGCCGCTACTTCTTTCCCTAGATTATTGCGCCCAGTGCCAGACATGCAATGATGCCTGTCCGATTTACCTTGCCAGCGGCAAGAATGACCTCTATCGCCCCACCTATCGCTCGGAAATCTTCCGGCGCCTGGTTAATAAATACATCAAGCCCGGCGGCAAGCTGAGGGCAAAGCTCACCGGGGGTGATATTGAGCTCAACTGGACCACCATAACCAGGCTGTATGAGCTTAGCTATCGTTGTAATCTCTGCCGTCGATGTGCCCAGTCCTGCCCCATGGGGGTTGATAACGCTCTTATCAGTCGTGAGTTGCGAAAACTCTTCAGCCAGGAACTGGGCTGGGCGCCGAAGGAGCTTCACGAGAAGGGCACTGTACTACAGCTTGAGGTCGGCTCCGCCACCGGGCTGAGGCCGAATGTCGCCATAGACAACTTGAAGTTTCTGGATGAGGAGTTTAGCGAGGCCACCGGTATTGACGTCTCGACGCCGTGGGACAAGGAAGGGGCTGATATTCTGCTAATTCACAGTGCCGGTGACATTATCTCCTTCCCCGAGAGCCCGATATCCTTTACCATTTTATGCAATGCCGCCGGACTCAGCTGGACGCTCTCATCGGAGATACCGGGATATGACGGTATTAACTATGGCGTGTTTTATGACGATGTCCAACTGGCTAGGGTCGCTACCAGGCATGCCCAGATTGCCAGAAAGCTCAAGGTAAAAAAGATGGTCATGGGGGAGTGCGGACACCAGCACAAGGCTATGATGACGGTAGCCGACAGGGTGCTTACCGGAGATCTGAATATACCACGGGAGAATGTGATGACCTTTCTGGAAAACATCGTTTTCAGCGGTAAGATTAAGTTCGACCCGTCAAAGAACGATTTCCCGGTGACACTTCACGACCCATGCAACATAGTGAGAAACCTTGGTATAGTTGAGCCCCAGCGAAGAATTCTTCGCTATCTATGTCCCCAGTTCCGTGAGATGACGCCTCATGGAGTGGACAACTACTGCTGTGGTGGTGGTGGCGGCTTAAGCGTGATGTCCGATGTCAATTTCACGGACTGGAAGGTGTACGTTGCCGGCAGGATGAAATTCAAACAGATTCTTGAAGCCTTCAGTGACCAGCCAGGTCCGGAGGTAAATAAATACCTATGCGCACCGTGCTTAAACTGCAAGCTGCAATTCCGTGATATATTAGAGTACTACGGGGCGTTGGGAAAATCGGGCATTATTTGCGGCGGCCTTGCCGAATTAATTGTCAATGCCATGGTTGATATTAAGAAGCCTTTTATTACCTGGGAAGAGCAATAAAGAGAATAAGCTGATACTATGTTATACTATATTTTTGCCTCCAGCACTTGAGATCTGCAAAATGGTGGCATGAAAAATAATGATTGTCCAGAAGGAGGTTGATTTTTATGGCACAAATGGAACTGGCCGGCGAAATGTACGAGGTTGATGAGAATGGCTTTATGCAGGAAACTGATAGATGGAATGAAGATGTTGCCAGAGCCTATGCGGCATTAGAAGGTGTAAACGAAGTAACCGCAGACCACTGGGAGGCGATTAATTACCTGAGAGGTTATTACCTCGAAAACGGTATTTGCCCGATGATAAGAAGGCTTATCAAGGTAAAAGGTTTCAACCTCAGTCGACTATATGAGCTTTTTCCGCAGGGGCCTGCGAACTCCGCATGTAAGTGGGCAGGAGTACCGAAGCCAACAGGATGCGTATAAATTTGGGCACCTGCCGGTTTAAGTCAACTTTTTAGTTAGTTGGCTAACAGCTTCCCCTCAGTTCAAGAAGCAAGGGCAACACTTTATGATTTCAACGCGAGAGGGGAATAGAGCACAGAGACAATACTATAGCTTGCTAATTGTGGAACCATTGGCTTCAATTATAATGTGTTTTCGATTAAAATGTGGCTAATTCTATTAGGAGGTGGGTTGTGAGCAAAACTGGTGAAAATTTGCAAGCTGCTTTTGCTGGTGAGAGCCAGGCCAGTCGTAAGTACCTGTATTTCGCTGAGAAAGCTGAAGAGGAGGGACACAAACAGATAGCCAGGCTGTTCCGCGCCGCATCAGACGCCGAGACAGTCCATGCCCGTAATCACCTGAAGGTGATGCAGGGGGTAAAGTCGACTAAGGACAACCTGAAAGAGGCGATTGGAGGCGAGGATTACGAGTTTACAAAGATGTATCCCGCGTTCATGAAGCAGGCTGAGGCTGAAGGTGATAAGAAGGCGAATGATAGCTTTGACCTGGCAAACAAAGTTGAGCAGATTCATTACCGCCTATACCAGGCTGCCCTTGGCATGCTGGAAAAGGGCCAGGATATGGCTGAGAAACCCATCTACGTCTGCCAATATTGCGGCAATACAGTCGAGGGCGAAGCTCCTGACAGATGCCCCATCTGCGGAGCACCTAAGAAAATGTTCAAGCGAATCGATTAGACCCCAAAGGCCCTCACTCGCTGTATTTGATGTAGTTCGACACTTCAGTATGAGCACCAAACATTAAGGGAGGAAAGGCGAACGTGACAGAAGAGGTCTATAAGAAACTGGCTGATGCGCTAAATGCCCGCAGCGTGACATATCCCTCAATACCTTGCGATGAGTTCTATGCCCTGGCTAAAGAGCTTTTCACTCCAGAGCAGGCAGAGATTGCCTCAAGCATGCCCCTTAATCCAGTTACGGCAGAGGAGCTGGCCGGCAAGATGAAAGGGGCTGATGCCGGTCGGCTAAAAAAGCAACTTCAGGAAATGTCGGGTAAGGGCCTGGTGAGGGTTAAGGAAAGCGACGGCAAAAGATATTATGAGTTCATGCCCCTCGTGCCGGGCATCATCGAATTGCAGTTCATACATGGCCGAGTAGACGAGCGTACCAAGCGTTTAGCGCATCTCCTGAGAAACTATGCCAGGGCATTGAGGAACATGATGATGACGGCACCCCCACCTGTAAGCGCTGGCACATCTGCGGTTAAAAAAATCTCCGTGGAGAAAGAAATCCACCACCTTCCCATAATTCTACCTCATGACGAGGTGATGAAACTTATAGATACAACGGAGTATATCGCCGCAGGGACCTGTGTCTGCCGTCATCAGGGAGACCTGCTGGACAAACCCTGTGACAAACCCAAGAGCAACCTGTGCATGATTTTTGGACCATCGGCAGAATTTGCCACCAGCCGTGGATTCGTTCGCCTCATCTCCAAGGAGGAAGCCAGGCAGAGAATAGAGGAAGCGGAGGAAGCCGGTCTCGTCCACACTTATGCCAACAGTGAAGACAGATATATCGATCTCCTGTGCAATTGCTGCGGCTGTCACTGCTTTATACTAAGGGGGGCCAAGCGTGCACCTGTGCCAAGTAAGGCAGTTATCGCCGACTGGGTTGTCATGATAGAAAATGAAGCCTGCATCGGCTGCGGTGCCTGCGTTGACAGGTGCTGGATGGAGGCATTGAAGATGGAAGGTGATCTGCCGGTGCGCGATGCCAACCGCTGCATCGGCTGTGGCATTTGCATGTACGTATGCCCCTCCGATGCCATGAAACTGGTACGCCGAGAAACCGCCGCAGTTAAAACTTAAGACAGCTCAGATCTTGGATAGCTCCGACGGCTGACTGACCGTCAGTTGATTTTAGGCTAATACAGCAACCAACTGGTGGGCGATGGTGGACTTAAACCACTGCCCCCGTGTGTTCAAGACAGGTGTTCTTACTTCCAACTGCCTGTTTTCAAGTCGATAGGGTCTTGACATCAGGAGAACAATGTGTTAGCATGGCATACGGCAAGCGGTTGCCGTATGCCATATAGGAGAAATGTAGAAATGAAGCGAGTTTACGTAAAGGAAGAGGCCTGTATGGGCTGTGGGCTTTGCCGGGTTTACTGCTTGGCTGAGCATTCCAGGACACGGGATATCATAAAAGCATTTAAGAGAGAATCTCCCCGCTCTTTGCCTCGTATTCGCGTAGAGAGAAATGGTGAGGTGTCTTTTTCTCTTCAGTGCCGGCATTGTGATGAGCCTTGGTGTGTTTACTCTTGCTTCACTGGTGCTATGTATATAGATGAAGTCACTGGAGCGGTAGCCGTTGATGCTGAAAAGTGCATAGGTTGTTGGACGTGTATAGTAGCCTGTCCTTATGGAGCACTGACTCGGGATAGGGATAGAAAGGTTGTGGCGAAGTGTGACCTGTGTCCCGGAAATGATGTGCCAGCTTGTGTGGCTAATTGCCCAAATGAGGCGCTTGTATTTGCGGAAGATGGCAAAGCTGGGCAACTCGTTCGAAATTGATGATTGGTATTCTCTGGGAGTTAAAGAACTGAAATGATTGCCATAGTCGACTACGGTGCAGGAAACCTGGGCAGTGTTGTCAATGCGATTAGAAAACTGGGTTATCAGCCAGCGGTTACCAGGGAACCGCGCACAGTGCTTAGTTCTGCGGCGGTTATTCTGCCAGGCGTTGGTGCTGCGGGCGATGCAATGGAAAATCTGGGAGCAATAGGTATGACAGACGTGATTCGAAAAGTAATTCATGAGAAGCGGCCATTATTTGCCGTTTGCGTTGGATTACAGCTTCTTTTTTCGAGCACTGAGGAAGGTGGTTTGCATAAATGCCTGGATGTAATCCCCGGAACTGTCAAGAGATTACCTCAGAGCCTTAAAGTTCCCCACATGGGCTGGAACCAGGTCAAACAGCAGGTTAGGCATCATCTCTTTAGCGGGATACCGGATGAAGCCAATTTTTACTTTGTTCATAGCTACTATGCCGACCCGGAAGATATATCGGTTGTAGCTGGCACAACGGACTATGGCGTATCGATGTGTAGTGTAGCCATTAGAGATAATCTGGTGGCAACCCAGTTCCACCCTGAGAAAAGTGGCAACTGGGGTTTAAGGATGTACTCCAACTTTCTAGAAATGGCGCTCAGCAAGGAAGGACGATATGGGAAAGAAAAAGGCAATTAGAACCGAATACTTACTCATAGGCAACTCGGCTGGTGGTATAGGAGCTGCTGAAGCTATACGCGAGGTTGATAAGAGAAATTCCATAAAAATAGTCTCTGACGAGCCATATCAAGCTTATTCTCGTCCTCTCATATCAAAGTATCTGGCTGGTGAACGCAACGTAGACGAGATGCTATTCCGCCCTGCTGATTTCTACAGCCGAAACGGCATTGATCACCTGCTGGACAGAAAGGTGGAGCACCTGAGCTTAGACCGACGGATTGCCCAGCTGGCGAGCGGTGAGCAAATTATATGGAAAAAGCTCTTGCTTGCCACAGGTGGGGTGCCCATAGTTCCCAAGATGAAGGGGGGCGATAAAGAGGGCGTTTTTACGTTTCTAGCGCTTAAAGATGCTATTGCAATCAATGCGTTTATAGAGGATGACAGCCAGGCTGTAGTTATCGGAGGCGGGCTCATCGGCATTAGTGTGACTGAAGCCTTGATGAAGCGGAAGGCCGGTGTCACTGTCGTCGAAATGAAGGACCGGGTGTTGAACACTATCCTTGATGAAACAGCATCTTCGATTGCTGAAGAAGCGCTGAGGCAGGCTGGCGTTAGGGTAGTAACCAATCAGACCGTGGCTGAAGTCACAGGAGGAGATCGTGTGGATGGTGTCGTCTTGGACAATGGCGAGAGAATTCGCTGCGACCTGGTCGTCATAGCCATTGGTGTATTGCCGCGTATTGAACTTGTATCCGGTACCGACATAAAGGTAAACCGGGGCATAGTGGTAGACCGATGTATGTCTACGAATTATCCCGATGTCTATGCTTGTGGGGATGCAGCTGAAGCCTACGATTTCATTTACGGTGCGAATCGGCTTACACCCATATGGCCAAATGCGTATATTGGAGGTAGAGTCGCTGGCTATAACATGGCAGGTGTCCGGGCTGAATACCGTGGTGGTACAGCTATGAATTCACTCAACTATTTTGGGCTCGATATTGCTACTGCCGGGATGGTTGTTCCCCCGGATGACAGGCACTGGGAAGTAGTTAGCCAACGAAATAATGGTGCATATCAGAAGATTGTTCTAAATGATGACCTTGTGATGGGGATGGTTTTTGTTAAAGACATAGAGAAATCTGGCATGATTTTCAGTTTGATGAAAGACCGGGTTAAGGTGACTAATTTTAGGCAAGCGCTTTTGGCCGATGACTTTGGTCTGGCGTATCTGCCAAGGGAGCTGTGGCAGGAGTGCCTGGGAACAGTGCCAGCCGGTTCAACATCTGCATTTGGTATGCCCGCCAAGGCTGAAGAGCCTATATCTAGCGAATAGATGTAAGGTTATGGAGTGTTGAGATGATAGACATTGTTAGGACTAATAACCCTCACTGTGATGACAAGGTTATCGACGCCTGCTCAATTTTCGGGATGATGGATACCACGGGTAAGAGTTTCTCAGGAAAGGACATAATAAGGGCTATCGCCAATATGCATGTTCGTGGCAATGGACTCGGCGGTGGGTTTGCCGTTTATGGATTATACCCCAAATATGCTGACCTCTATGCTTTCCATGTAATGTATCTGAGCCACGAAGGAAAGGCGGAAACAGAGGATTTTCTTAAGCAGCGATTTCAAATTGTTCGTGCTGAAGAAGTACCTACCCAGCAGACAGGGGCTATCGTGAATCCGCCTTTGGTGTGGCGTTATTTCTTGGAAGTGAACCATCAGGAATCCGATAGGCAGTCAGACGATGACTATGTTGTGGATAGGGTTATGAATATCAACACCGGCATCAAAGATACCTTTGTTTTTTCCAGCGGCAAGAATATGGGCGTATTTAAGGGGGTAGGCTATCCCGAGGAGATAGCTGAATATTTCGGTCTCGAGGATTACCAGGGCTACTTGTGGACGGCGCATGGCAGATTTCCCACCAACACCCCTGGTTGGTGGGGTGGAGCGCATCCATTTAACATCCTTGACTGGACAGTAGTTCATAATGGTGAAATCTCATCCTACGGGATAAACCGGCGTTATCTGGAGCAATTTGGCTATCACTGTACACTGCAGACTGATACTGAGGTGGTGGCCTATGCTGTTGACCTTTTAATTCGGAAGCATGGTCTTCCCATTGAAGTGGTGGCTAAGATACTGGCGCCTCCTTTCTGGAGTGATATAGAACGTCGTCCTCTAAAAGAGCAGGAGCTTCTCCGAGCTTTGCGCCAGGTGTATGGCAGCCTCTTGTTAAATGGGCCTTTCACCATAATCATTGCCCATCAAGGTGAGATGATTGGGCTTACCGACAGGATTAGGCTGCGCCCTCTGACTGCAGGCATAAAAAATCAGAGGCTCTATCTCTCGTCGGAGGAATCGGCCATAAGGTTGATTTGTCCTGATTTAGATGAGGCATGGATTCCGATGGGTGGTGAGCCCATAATCGGTAGTTTAGAAAAACCGCTTCAGCCAAGAAAAGGTATGGTTTCAGAGAAAGTAATCAAGGTAAGCTAGTTTGCAAAGAAGGGTTCAGAGTGATGCTGACAAAAAGGATTATACCCTGTCTTGATGTGACCCAAGGTCGCGTGGTCAAGGGTACAAGCTTTGCCGATCTTCGTGACGCGGGTGACCCTGTGGAGCTTGCCGCATTTTACTATGAGGAAGGCGCTGATGAGCTGGTATTCTTGGATATCGGGGCAACTCCTGAGGGGCGCGATATCATGGTTGACGTAGTCGAACGTGTCTCGAAACAGGTTTTTATTCCGCTGACCGTCGGTGGGGGGTTGCGCGGTATCGACGATATGCGACGTATGCTTGGGGCAGGTGCTGACAAGATCAGTATCAATACTGCCGCTGTTCACAGCCCTGGCCTTATCGCGGATGGGGCGAGGAGATTCGGCTCTCAGTGTATTGTGGTAGCCATAGATGCCAAGCGTAGGATGGGTGGGGATACACCTGGATGGGAAATCTGTACTTATGGTGGTCGAGTACCAATGGGCATAGATGCTATCACATGGTCGAGGAGAGCCGTTGAGCTGGGAGCCGGTGAAATATTGCTTACCAGTTGGGATGCGGATGGACATAGGGCAGGCTATGATTTAGAGTTAACCAGTGCCATCAGCGAGACTGTGATAGTGCCGGTTATTGCCAGCGGCGGTGCTGGAAGCCTGGAGCATTTGTATCAGGCGCTTGTGGTCGGCAAAGCTGATGCAGTCCTTGCAGCCAGCATTTTCCACTACCAAACCTACTCTATCCGTCAAGCAAAAGCCTATTTAGCAGAAAAAGGGATTCCGGTAAGAACAGACCAACAGATTGGAGTATGCAGATGAAGACTTATTTGCCACCAAAATTCATAGTAGAAAGAGACCCGGAGCGTTGCATCCAGTGCCAGGTGTGTGTCAATCAGTGCAGTTTTGATGTGTGCCACTATGATGCTGAGGACGATGAGGTAAGAAGCCGCGAGGAAAACTGTGTTGGCTGTCATCGGTGTGTGGTCTTCTGCCCTACTAACGCCGTGAGCATCAGAAAAAATCCGCTCGATTACAGGGAAAATTATAACTGGCGTCCTGATGTGATTGAAGACATTATCAAGCAGGCTGAGACAGGTGGCGTGCTTCTTACCGGTATGGGGAATGACAAGAGCTATCGCATATATTGGGACCATCTGGTTCTGAATGCCAGTCAGGTGACAAATCCTTCGATCGATCCTCTACGTGAGCCTATGGAGCTAGCCACATATCTCGGTCGTAAGCCAGACAAGATCGAGGTTAGTGGAGGTGTGCTAAGTTTGAATACGAAGCTGGCTCCACAGGTCAAGTTAGATGTCCCGGTGATGTTTTCTGCTATGTCTTATGGGGCAGTAAGTATAAATGTTCAGGAATCCTTAGCCCGAGCAGCTACCGAAGCTGGCACCTTGTGGAATACCGGTGAAGGGGGATTGCATCCCAAGTTGTATAAGTATGGCGAAAACACCATAGTCCAGGTAGCCTCGGGGAGGTTTGGTGTACATACTGAATATCTTGATGCTGCCGCGGTAATTGAGATTAAAATTGGCCAAGGTGCCAAGCCCGGTATTGGTGGACACCTTCCTGGAGAGAAGGTTAG
>JADHXB010000001.1 GCA_016783155.1 Dehalococcoidia bacterium | reverse complement strand
TATCTGAAGGCTAAGTTCAACACAAAGAGGAGGTGACTAATATGACTAAAACAAAAAAAATTATCGGCTTATCGTGTGGCAGAAAGAACGGCAACTCCGAGATCCTCTTAAAGGAAGCCCTCATGGGAGCGGAGGAACTCGGGGTGGAATCGGAGATAATCCGAGCTATGGAGCTGAGAGTAAAACCATGTACGGGTTGTGAAGCATGTTCTATAGCCATGTCAAGAGGAAAAGAGGCAAGATGTGCCATAAAAGACGATGACGTTCCATGGATTCTGGAAAAGACCGTGGTGGAAGATTGCGCTTTAATAGTAAGTGGCCCGCTATACCATTTAAGAGCCAATTCATGCTTTGAAGCAATTCATGAAAGGATGCTACCGACTATGTTCAGGCATCCGGAAGTTCTTAAGAAGACAAGAGTTGGTGCCATCATTTCTGTTGGTGGTGGCGAACCGGAGTGGACTCCTTTGGGGCTCACTTCCATGAATATTTTTGTTCAGCATACCCGAGTACTGGTTGACCAGATGCAAGTGAACTATGTTGGGCGCCCAGGTGCCGTTCTGATGGAGGAGAAATACCTTGAACGGGCCAGAGAATTAGGGCGAAGGGTTGCCAGGGCAATGATGATGCCGATTGAAGAAGTGAAATTTGTGGGCGATGAAACAGATGTATCTTGTCCGGTCTGCCATTGCAACGTGCTGAAGGTGCCTGAGAAATTACCTTATGTCTTCTGTCCCGTATGCTGGGTCAAAGGTGTAATAACCCTTGATGGAGATAAAATGAAGGTGAGGTGGGATGAGGAGAGTGCAAAGTATCCTCGATTTTCTGAACGCGGCGTTTCCACACACTTAGAGTTGGTAAAAAACTTGCAGATGAAGTTCTATACAGAAGACCAGGAAAAAGTAAAAGAACGGATTAAGAAATATGTCTCATACGGTAAAATCATAAAACCATGATGCCAGCAGATGAATACCAGCAATTTCGTTAATTACAATATTTAGGAAAAGGAGGATTGTGCCATGACGAGGTATCAAAATGTGTTTTCACCGTTTAGATTTGGCAATGTGGAGGTAAAGAACAGAATAGAAATTGCACCGGCGATCCCATGCCTGGCCACACCTGATGGTTTTGTGACCAGGGAGTTGATTGAATATTATAAGTCATTGGCCAGAGGGGGAGCCGGAATCGTTACCATCGGCGATACCGCTATAGACTTCGAATATGCCAAGGACCATGAGCACCAGTTGAACCTCGGCGATGACAGGGTTATTGCCGGATTGAGTGCACTAGTAGAAGCTATACATAGGTATGGGGCAAAGGCTTCCATTGAACTCAATCATGGCGGCAGGTTTGCAGAGCCACGGACACTAGGAGGCAAAAACCCTATTGCGCCTTCATCACTGCCGTCGGAAACGGCAATGATGTGGGCTGAAATGCACGGCAGGAAGCTGGACTACCAAGTCATGGAAATGACACAAGAACAAATTGACATGGTCGTCGACCATTATGCAGAGGCGTGCCATAGATGCATGCTCGCAGGCATGGAGATGGTGCTTCTTCATGGTGCCCATGGGCATATGCTGGGTCAGTTCACATCACCTTATACAAACAAGAGGACAGATCGCTATGGCGGGAGCCTTCAAAACAGGGCTCGATTTGCCATAGAGGTCTTAGATGCCGTTCGGAAGAAGGTTGGTGACAAGCTGGCTATAGAATACCGCATAAGCGCGGACGAGCTTGTGCCTGAAGGTATGCATGAGGAGGAAACCATCGAGTTCGCCAAAATGATCCAGGACAAAATTGACCTACTCCATGTATCCGTAGGGCTTCTTACAAATCCAATCACTATTCCTCGCATGATACAACCAACGTATCTTCCTCATGGCCTCAATGTGCCTTATGCCGAGAGGTTCAAGAAAGCCCTAAAAGTCCCGATAACAGCAGTCGGCTCTATCGATATGGAGATGGCCGATAAAATTATCGGTGAGGGGAAATGTGATATCGTCGCAATGGTACGCCCCATCATTGCAGATACTGAGTATGTGAATAAATACCGCCATGGAGAGATTGATGAGATCAGGCCTTGTGTCCGTTGCAATTTCTGTACTCACTCGGTGGCACAATTCTACCCTATCCGTTGTGCGGTCAATCCTGTCATCGGTAGGGAGGTAGAGTATCCCTATATACGAATAGCAGATAAGAAGAAGAAGGTCGTTATCGTGGGCGGCGGGCCAGCAGGCATGGAAGCTGCCCTAGTAGCCTCATCAAGGGGACATCAGGTCACTTTATATGAAAGGGATACTAAACTTGGTGGAATGCTCACCCTTGCGGCGGCACATCCCTTCAAGGCTGACATGAAGAAGTATTTGGATTGGCTGGTGCAAAAAACCATGAGGGCACCTGGTATAGAAGTCAAACTATCGACCGAAGCCACTGCTGACGTCATCAAGGCTAAGAAGCCTGACGTAGTTATCTTAGCCATTGGTGCGGAGCCTATCATTCCAGACATTCCTGGCGTCAAAAAATCTAATGTTGTCTGGGTTGGCGATGTGGCCATGGGGAAAGCGGTAGCAGGTGAAACGGTAGTTGTAGCTGGAGCAGGACTCACCGGAGGCGAAGCCGCCCTCCACCTGGCGCAGCAGGGTAAGAAGATAACAGTTATTGATATGGTTAGTCAATCGGAAATTGCTCAGGATGCTCCTTTTCTTAACAAACTCGGATTAATAGGGCTGCTGCATCAGCACGGAGTTCAATTTAGGATGGAGGTTAAGTTAGAAGAAATAACAGACAAGGGTGCTGTGGTCATTGATAAGCAGTGGAACCGGTTCGAAATCCCTGCTGATTCCGTGGTCTTATCGCTGGGATTTAAGCCGCGCACCACAGCGGTGAAAGCTCTCCAAGAACTGGCGCCTGATATATATGTGATTGGGGATTGTGCTAATCCGAGCAATCTGAAACATGCAATCCATGACGCATTCAATGTCGCGGTGGAAATATAATAGTTATCGAGTTCAAAAAAGGAGGCATGTCATGACACAGCAAGAAATGGAGGCAAAGACAAGGCGTTTAGAGAATTACCAGGACATCTGCAATCTACAAGGCAGATATAACCATTATATGTTGTCAGGTAGGTTTGACAAGATTTTGGATATGTTTGCCAAAAAAGACCAAAATGTGGAAATAGAGTTAGCTGATAGCGGCGTGTTTTATGGTATTGAAGGCGTTAAGAAGGTGTTCAGTATTTTGGGTGAGAAGTATGGATTTCCCGGAAGTTTGGGCTTGCATATGCTTATGACGCCTGTTATCGAAGTAAGTAAGGATGGTAAAACGGCAAGGGGAATGTGGCATTCGTTCGGATGTAACACGATTAAAGAGGGAAATCGGTTATCCGCCATGTGGCAAGCCGGTAAGTATGATATTACGTTCGTAAAAGAGGATGGGAAATGGAAATATCGCGTATTTAAGTGGTATGCTATTTTCAGGACTCCGTTTGACGAGGGTTGGGTAAAGAGGCCAATCATAAGCGGTCTTCATCAGGAAGACGGACCAGGTATAGGCGCTCTCTACGAGCCTTATGATCCAACTAAATCAGGGGGGTTCTTGCCTTTACCACCTGAACCAGTGGAATAAGTTTCTGGGTGACACTGAAAACAGCATCAGGCTTTTAGAGATATTCCTCGATCCGTTCGGACCAGGTGCATTGCATGATTCATCAGAAAGTTACCTTCCGAGCTGTGACATCCCAAGTATGGATGGAGCAAGAACAAACAATATAGATTGGGACAACGGGAGCACTATATCCGAGAAATGCGAGAGTTGAGAGAAGAGCTACTGAATCTCAAACACTGCCCATGAATATTTTAGTTAGTATGTATCATTGTAGCGAGCAAAGCGCGATCTGGAGGTTGCCATGACAATAGGGATAGGCGTAGACATCATCGCCATCAGCAGAATGAGAGATACACTGGAAACCTCTGGCAAGGTGTTTATGGACAAGGTATTCACGCCCTGGGAGCAGCAGCGAGCTGAAACACACCCTGACACCGTGGCCTATGTGGCAATGACCTTTGCTGCCAAAGAAGCCATCTTCAAAACCTTTGGAATAGGCTGGCATTTCGGCGTCCAGATGACGGAAATAGAGGTTAAGGAGGGGGAGTATGGAGAACCGATACCTGTTCTTACGGGCAGATTTGCTGAGCTTGCAGCCGAACGTGGGGTATCCCGCGTGCTTTTAAGCCTCTCCTATGATGGCGATTACGCAGTAGCCGTGGCAGCGCTATCAGGAGGGCAATGACCCTGACTCCTGTATCTTTTAATAGATGATTACTGGGCTTATGGTAAGGAGAGAGTGATATGAGTACGAATGTAATGGAGCAATTGCAGCTTAAGGCCAAGGCTAATCCCCAAAGGGTCGTGTTGCCGGAAGCCGGCGAGGAGAAGATACTGCACGCGGCGCGTCAGGTGCGGGATATGGGCATAGCCTACCCCATGCTCGTTGGGAAGCCTGAGACCGTATCCGCACTTGGGGGAAGCATCGGGCTATCCCTTGACGGTATCATGGTGGTCGACCACACCGATCAGGAAAAGGTCGAGCATTTCGTAGCCGAGTACGCAAAGATCGATCCGGACTTTCCGGCTTCCGCCCTAAAGCGCATGTTGAAAGACCCACTTAATTTCGCAGCCATGATGGTGCGATTAGGCGAGGCGGACTGTATGGTGGCGGGGCTGAGCCATACGACAGGAGAGGTCGTCATGGCCAGTGAGATGATAATCGGACTGCAGGAAGGCATCTCGACCGTCTCAAGCATGGGCATTGTGTCGATACCGGGATATGAGGGTCAGGAAGGTAACCTGTTGGTGATTGCCGACTGCGCTGTTTGTCCGGCACCTGAACCAAATGAGCTGGCCGACATAGCCATCTCGACAGCCGACACCGTGCGCAGTCTCATGGGCTGGGAGCCGCGTGTCGCCTTGTTGTCTTTCTCAACAAAGGGCAGCGCCAGTCATGAACGTGTCGACAAAGTGTTGAAGGCCCTTGAGATGGTGCGCGAGCGCAGGCCGGATTTGCTCATAGACGGCGAACTGCAGTTGGATTCCGCCATCGTACCGGAGGTAGCAGCCAAGAAGGTGCCGGGAGATAGTCCTGTGGCCGGCAGAGCCAACATCCTTATCTTCCCGGATCTCAATGCCGGTAATATAGGGGTTAAGCTTGTCCAGCGTTTTGCTAAGGCAGTTGCTTACGGGCCGTCGCTGCAGGGTTTTGCCAAGCCGGTAAGTGACCTGTCCCGGGGAGCGCCCATCGAGGAGATAGTCGGAGCCATCACTATGGTGGCAGTACGCGCACAGAGTAAATAAACCGTTTGCAGACCCGGAAAAGGTATGTTAAAAGCTTTGTGGACCGGTTATCAGCCTTACATATATGCTCCAATACTTGAGAGGTAACTGTTATGGATAAGAAATACAGAATTTTTGCAATAAATCCCGGCTCCACCTCAACAAAGATAGCCCTCTTTGAAAACGATAGAGAGCTCTTTGCTGCCAATGTCTCCCATGACGCGGCAAAACTCAAGGAGTTCCGCGAGATAAGCGATCAGTTCCCATATCGGAAGGAGACCATACTGAGTGAGTTGGCCAAAGCCAACATCTCCCTTAAAGGGGTAGATGCCTTTGTCGGACGCGGCGGCGGTCTGGTCAGTCTGGAAGGCGGAACATATACCGTAAACGAGACCTTGCTGCATCACGCCCGAATAGGCTTTACCGTGAAACACCCCGCCACGCTCGGCAGCCAACTGGCCTACGACTTTGCAACTACCTATGGTGGAAAAGCCTTCGTCGTCAATCCTCCCGACGTCGATGAGTTTGACTTTGTTTCACGGGTCAGTGGACTCTCCGATGTTGCCCGCGAGAGCAGGGACCACCCGCTCAACCAGAAGGAGGTCGGTATACGCTATGCTACATCTTTGGGCAAGCGGTATGAAGAACTGAATCTGGTAATATCCCATATTGGAGGTGGCGTATCGGTCACGGCTCACAGGAAGGGCCGTATGGTTGATTCAAATGACGTCATAAACGGCGATGGTCCCATGGCTCCCACCCGTGCAGGTTCGATACCGGCCGTTGCCATAATCAAGATGTGTTATTCGGGGAAATATACTGAGAGAGAGATGTATGACCGCATAACCAAGACAGGGGGGCTGGTCGACCATCTTGGCACCTCGGAAGTCCACGAGGTGCTGGAGCGCATCAAAAACGGCGATACTTATGCAAAGCTCATCTACGATGCTATGATTTACCAGATTGGCAAGAACATCGGTGCATATGCAACGGTTTTAAAGGGTGATGTCGATGCAATTCTACTGACCGGAGGCATCGCCAATGACTCCTATCTGGTAGAAAAGATCACCGATATGGTGAAATACATCGCTCCGGTCAAGGTGTATGCCGGTGAGTTCGAGATGGAAGCTCTGGCCGCCGGTGCCCTCAGGGTACTTACCGGTCAGGAGCAGCCCAAGATATATAACGGGGTACCTGTATGGGCCGGTTTTAAAAAATAGATAGAGTTTTAAGGTTTTCGGGTATCCTCAGAAACCCAAATCTAGAGTAGCAAAGGAGCAGAAGAGCAATGGGATTAAGAGATGAGATATTGGAGAAAATCATTCAGCGAGCCGCGAAAGTCTTCAAAAAGAACCCCGGCGAATTGAGTGCTGACACGAGGTTTGTAGAGGACCTCAAAGCTAAATCGGTAAATTTCGTTCAGATAATAGCAATTTTAGAGGATGCCTTTGACGTGCAGATCAATTTCATGGAGTTCAGGAGGAAAAAGACCCTGGGCGAGGCCGCTGAATTTGTCGCCAAGCTTTGCGGGGGCTGATAAGAACAGGATTCAGGAATCTCATTTTAAAATAGAAAAAGGCAATCGTCTTTAAAAATACACATAAGGAGGATGATCATGGCTAAAACGAAGAGAAAAAAAGAAATGTTCGGCAACGAGGAGATCGAGGTCATCTACAGGGAAACAAGAAGACCGGCTCCGGTGGAAGTTATAAAATCGACGAAGGAATCCGTGGACGGATTGGACGAAAAATCCTTGGAAGGAGCAGGATTTGGATTTTGCCCTCCCTTCAACCCGCGCACCTATCTTGCGGAAGACGGCATCATCTGCGAGCAGGATGTCGCCGTGACCATGCGCGACGGCACTATTATATATACCGACATCTACCGTCCCGTCGGGGAGACAAATATTCCTGCCATCGTTTCATGGAGTTATTTCGGCAAGCGTCCGGGCGATGGCTTTGACGAATGGCAGGTTATCGGAGTTCCACCAGGAACGATTTCCCGCATGGCCAAGTTCGAATCTCCCGATCCTGGTTTTTGGTGCCGTCATGGATATGCGATTGCCAACGTCGACCCCCGCGGCTGCGGCCATTCGCAGGGCGATATATGTATGTTTGGCACGCAGGATGGACGTGACGGCTATGACTTTATCGAATGGCTGGCAACCCAGTATTGGTGCAATGGCAAGGTCGGCATGGCCGGCAACTCAGGTGTGGCCATGCCCCAGTGGCGAATCGCCGCAGAGCAGCCGCCTCACCTTGCCTGTACCGCTCCATGGGAAGGTACCGGAGAGCTTTATCGCGAGTCGCTTTTTGAGGGAGGCATTCCGGCGCTGGGCTTCTGCAACTTTATTGTAGGTTCCTTAGTGGGACTGGCATATGTCGACGACATGGTTGCTATGGCCCAGAAGTATCCTTTCATGAACGCCTATTGGGAAGACAAGCTTCCGAAATGGGAAAGGATTAAGATCCCGGTCTATACCACGGTATGTTGGAACCATTTTCATCTGCGCGGTTCCATGGAAGGCTTCAGGAGAATCCGCTCAACAAAGAAGTGGCTCCGCGCACACAGGGAGTTTGAGTGGCCTGATACGTATTCCACCGCCGGCCTGGAAGGTCTGAAACTGTTCTTTGACCGCTATCTTAAGGATGTTCGCAATGGGTGGGAGCTCACCCCGAGGGTCCGCCTTGAAGTCATGGATGCCTACGATTATGACTATCAGACCAATCGTCCGGAAAAGGAGTTTCCTCTTGCCAGAACTCAATATAAGAAACTCTATGTCGATGCCGCCAGGGGAGCACTCTCCTCTGAAGCGGTTGCCAAGGCATCAAAGGTCAGCTATGAGGGCGAGACAGGGTCGACAACCTTCGACATCACCTTTGAGGAAGACACGGAGATTACCGGTTTCATGAAGCTCCACCTGTGGGTTGAGGCCGATGGAAATGATGATATGGATTTGTTTGTTGCGATCCAGAAGCTGGATCAAGACGGAAGCTGGCTCCCGGTGAACGTATTGGGAGAGCCCCATCCGGGTGCATGGGGAAAGATGAGAGTATCGCATCGCGAACTGGATGAGAAGCTGTCTACAGATTTTCAGCCAGTCCAGGCCCATCGCAAGGAAGAAAAGCTGAAGCCTGGCGAAATTGTTCCCGTGGATATTGAGATATGGCCGCACAGCAGGATTTGGCACAAGGGCGAGCAGTTGCGTGTGCTAGTATCAGGGCATTACATTCGTCCCGAAGGTTGGTTCGAGCCCTTCTCCTGGGAGACCAACAACAAGGGCAACCACGTCATCCACTCGGGCGGTAAATATAACTCGTACCTCCAGGTGCCTGTAATTCCTCCGAAATATCAGGCCGGCGATTATGTTTACCGCTAAGCGCAAAGGAGGGAGAGCAAAGAATGAAGGCACAATCAAGACAGATATTTAAGGGCTCTTGCTCGCATAGAGTAGGGTTATTTGGAGATATAATACATAGAAATGCGTGGTTTTATCCTTCTCGAGAGGCATTCATTTTTGGCGACCAGCGGGTCACGTTTGAACAGTATAACGAGAGAGTAAACAGCCTGATACATGCCCTACGAGATATGGGGGTGAGGAAAGGGGATGTACTCGGTGTCCTGTCCTGGAATTGCCTGGAGTACATGGATGTTTTTGGAGCCGCTGAAAAGGGAGGATTCATTATCGCTCCCTTTAATCCAAGGTTGTCACTGAACGATTTCGAATACCTGATAAACGACTCCGAGGCTAATACCCTCTTTGTAGGTCCGGAGTTCGCCGACGTGGTAAATACATTGAAACCTAGCATACCTAAGGTTAAGCACTTCATTAGCTTTGAAAGCTCTTTGCCTGGCATGAAGCGCCATACCGATTTGCTCGCCTCCTATCCAACCAGTGAGCCGGATACAGAAGTAGATGATGAAGTTCGCCTCTTCATATGGTATACAAGCGGCACCACCGGCCGCCCTCGTGGTGCTCTATACACTCATGGGCGTTTTCGAGAGGAGATGATGTGCCTGGCTAGAGAGGTGCCAATCGGTTCTGATGATAAATGTATAGCACTCATGCCACTATTTCATAGTGGTGGTATAGCATTAAATTCTTATTTTTTTCATCAGGGCGCTACCATTGTAAACATGAGATTCTTTGACCTGAAGGCCCTTTTAAGCGCCATCGAGAAAGAGAAGATTACCAATCTTGCTCTCGTTCCTACCCATTTGAGTGCCATGCTAGACCTTCCTGATTTAGAGAGTTATGATGTCAGCAGCATACGCAGGATATATTACGCTGCTTCTCCGATGCCAAAAGAGTTATTAGTTAGAGGTATAGAGAAATTCGGCCTGGTCTTTTACCAGGCCTATGGCCAAGCTGAATCTGGACCTGACATAGCCAATCTTAAGGAAAAGGAACACGATGTCTTAGGTAAGCCACTGCGGGAGCAGCAACGCCTTTTGTCTTGTGGCCGCCCGGCGCTTGGCGTGCATGTGCGGATTGTTGACAAGAATGGAACTGATGTATCGGCTGGTGACATTGGCGAGATAATCGCAATGAGTCGACACATCATGAATGAATATTGGAAAAAGCCGCAGGAGACCAAGAAGACAATAGTAGACGGATGGTTACATACCGGTGATATGGGGCGTTATGATGAGGATGGCTACATCTATATTGTAGATAGAAAACAGGACATGATTATTTCTGGCGGGGAGCATATCTTTCCTCGAGAGGTGGAGGAAGTGCTTTATCAGCACCCGGCTGTATTAGAATGTGCTGTGTTTGGTATTCCAGACCCCAAATGGGTAGAAGTAGTTCATGCTGCGGTTTCTCTCAAGAAGGGTGCAATGGCAACACCAGAGGAGCTGATAGAATTCTGTAAGAAGAATATAGCTAGGTATAAGGCGCCTAAGTCAATAGAAATTATGCCGGAGATACCCAAGGGGGCGACGGGTAAGATACTCAAAAGGGAGATGAAGAGCAAGTATTGGGCTGGAAGATGAGGAGGGCATAAAATCTACCTTCTTTTAAGCTACAGTCCCAAATATGCTTCCTCACATAATCACTTGTAAGAAGCAAATCACAGCACCCTTCCATGGCCACCCGTCTATTTTCTAGCACGGTCAGCTATCTCCAGGGTACGTCGAACATTTTGTTCAATCAGAAAGATGGTAATTCCTTAGTCAAGCAAAGAACCCAATAACTACGTACTTCAATTTCTGTTAATACGGGAGAAAGAAATTGCACATAATAAGCACTAAAACATTGAACAAATCAGGCAAAAGTTCAATAGTTCTTACATTACAACACGAATCTGACCACGGAAGGCTAGATATTCAATCCAACCCATGCGGGATCGTGGTCATTTCCATCGTCCCCATGCTTTGTTCACAGAACTAGCTTTGGGGAGAGTCTCTCACATTCCTATGAGAAGGACCTGCGTCCTCATAAGGCTTGGTTATATTGGCGACTTAGTGTCATATAAGTACTGCCACCCTGTCAAGAATACCATTGTACTCTAAGTCAACGGCAGGTCAGAACAATAACCGCCGATGTCGGCAAGGCTATTAAGCGGCGTGCTTTAGCTGTTTTAGGTTATTTATAGATAAACCTACCATCCCGGAGATGGGGCAATAACCTGTTAACTGATATCTGGGCTAATACAAGGTCAGACCATCTATACCCCTTTCTTATACCTGGTCTAACATTATACCTGGCCCAGTTTGGGGGGGCACCTTCTCCTAGACTCTGGCTCTCGATTCAATCGCCCTCATGCGGTGTGGCAATCAGGGACGGGCTTCTTCTAGTAGTTGACCTTATCCTTCCCCTTTAGACCAAGGATCTGCCTGGCTTCGTCAGGCGTGGCTATCTCCCGGCCAAGCTCTCGGGCAATTCTGACTAACTTCTCCACAAGCTCGGCATTGCTTTTGGCCAGTACCCCTTTACTGACGTAAATATTATCCTCCAGACCCACACGAGCATGCCCACCCATCATTATGGATAAGGTAGCCAAGTTGAACTCGGCAGGATAGCCGGCGCCAATGACCGACCACTTGTAGTTTTCCGGTCCGAATAATCGGTCACAGGTCTGCTTCATATACATGACATTTTCTAGATCGGCCCCAATCCCACCCAGAATACCGGTAACAAACTGCACCCAGATAGGGAACCGTAAAAGCTGTCTCCTGATACAATAATGTATGTTGTAGAGGTGGCCGACATCGTATGCCTCATGTTCGGGCTTGGTGTTATTCTCAATCATGGTCTTGCAAAAGTGCTCGATATCGCCAAAGGTATTCCGGAAGATAAAATCTTTGGTGCTGGTGGCAAAATCCTTCTCCCAAGGGTATTTGTAGTCCGAGTCCTTATACCGCTCTGCTATCGGGTGAATTGAGAAGTTGATCGAGCCCATGTTAAACGTGGCCAGCTCCGGTTTAAGAGCAGGGACAACCCTTATCCTTTCCGCCGCAGTCATTTCCATTGTACCACCGGTGGTTACACAGACAATAACGTTGCTTTTTGACTTGATAAGGGTGGCAATCTCCCGGTAAACCTCCGGGTCAGTAGTCGGTTTGCCGGTCTGCGGGTCTCTGCCATGAACGTGCACTGAGGCCGCGCCGGCATCGGCACACCTCTTCGCATCCTCGGTAATCTGCTGCGGGGTAAGCGGCAGATAGGGCGTCTGCGTTGGTAGGGTGATATTGCCAGTTAGAGCGGCAGTTATTATGAGTTTCTCCATTTATGCATTCCTCCTTACGTATTAACAATAATATATGCTCTCTAATATAGTCATATATCATGGAATGTAAGCACTAGTCATATATTTTACCCCCTCAAGTTTGTTGGCTCCTTCGCTACTTCCTTGAGATAATCCAATGTCACTTCGTGTGTCTGAAGCTCTTTCGGCATATAGCATAATTTGTCTAGAAGCACTCTCGTATTGTTATCGTTTTCTAAGTGCCTGACTATTGTTCGGACCTCTTTTGGTAGGTTCAATTGCTTTGCGCACTTGTCTGTTTCGCTTGACTGACAAGCTGCTAAGGAGGCAAGCGTGGCTAAGACTGTCGCGGGCAGCAATAATCCTTTTTCCCACATTTGTGTCTTCATGTCTCACCTCAAAATTAGGCTCTTTTCAACCGGAATTTCTTGACCATCGCTACGAAGGGCGAGAATGTAGCCCTCTATTGCCTTCTTGACGTTTTCCATGATGTATATTTTGCTGTAGTCGCACACTATTTTCCTAGCACTATGCCTACGGGATCTATCTCCTGGCGCAATATTCTCAACTCCTCATCAGTAGGTTCAGGGCTTGTTTCAATCTTATCTGGTAGCATAATTTCGAATTGACTATTCTCCATCACCTCATCAACGCCGACTCCAGGGTGTAACGAGATTAACTTGAGCCTTTTCGTTCTCTCGTCGAAGCCGTAGATACCTAACTGCGTGATGACCCTGTAAGGGCCCGTGCCTTTAGGTAATCCTGCTTTCTCTCTGGCATTTGGTCCATCAAGGAACCCCGGTGTCGTCAAGAAATCAAGCTTGCTCACGAATGTCCTCTTTGATTGTTTGGCAATGATGATAATAAGCCTTTGTGCGAAAGAAGCTACGTCATTGGCACCACCGCTGCCAGGCAAGCGGCTCTTGGGCAGGTCGTGCTCGCCTATAACCGTGGTGTTGATATTGCCAAACATATCCATCTGAGCAGCACCCAGGAATCCAAAATCAATATATCCTGCTTGTGAAAGTGACATGGCATCGTGCATGCTGGAGGCAGCTATGGCTTTATGAAAGGTCCTAGATTCACCCACCGAAACAGGTAATTCAGGCAACAAAGGTCCTAACCCTCCGGCTTCAAATACTACAACTAGTTTAGGAGCATGTGTTTTTTGAGCTAACATGGAAGCTATTATGGGGAATCCTGTGCCCACAAAGACGGTTTTCTTATCTTCTAATACACTTGCGCCAATAAAGGCTAAGAACTCTCTAGAGTTATATCTATCTTCTCTGGGCATATTTTTAAATTCCTCCTTTATCGGGAATTCTTAACTCTATCTATTTCCGCCACGGAGCGACCATTGGCTCTCTAAGAAATTCTCTCCTTTTCAGGTAGTTCAACTTTCTTATGCCACCGCAAAGCTCCAGATAATCATCGAAGGAATCGACGCCGAACACGAATTTGCTTAAATATGTATCCACACCTTCCTGAGTTTTGGAAAGACTCAGCCACTCAGCTATATGGTCCTCATCATAGTAGTACATACCTGGCATCTCACAGGGATGTGAGCCGTAGGGGACTTCAACCACAGCGTCTACTACAAGAAAGGGTATAGCTGTTTTCCACGGCTCTCTTCTAATTACTTCATTGTCGCTGATTTCTTCGGTGGTTATTATTAACCTTCGTGCACATCTCGAAAGTTCGAAATCTTCCACAAGGATAGCATCTATTTGAGCATTACCATAGATGTCGCAGCGGTGGACATGAATGAATGCTACATCAGGATAAGCTGCGGGAATAAGATTGATTGGTTTACCACTGAATGGGTCTTTGACCACTTTACAAGAGCTATAACTGCCGGTGTCAGTACCCAGCAGATTGCGGCTTGGTATAAATGGTATACCCATCATAGCCGCCAGGAATCGCCATTGATATCCGGCATTGCTGGTTTCCGCAACTACTTTACATTGCCCGCTTTCTACCATTCTTCTGGAGGCCGGAGATAGCCCTCTGAGCTCGTGGCCAAAGGAATAGGCTACCTCTGCCCTGTTTACACAGCCGGCACCTACCAGAATGTCAAGATCGTGAACAGCTGTTTTACCGGCCATGGCTAGGTTGCGTTTCTTCTGTCTGATAATTTCATAGACAATAGCCATAGACACTCTGATGTGTCCAAAACCGCCGCTGGCAATGAAATCTCCATCGCGAACAAATCTCGATACCGCCTCCTTAGCCGACATTGTTTTGTCTTTCAGCTCGCGAGACTTGTTCTTAAGCACCCAATCCCTGGCCTCGTCAGGGTCATGCCAGCCTAGTAGCTCTCCTTTGCCCTCCTTTAATACCTCCATTTTATCTACCTCCTTTTGCATGAGCCAGTAAGACTAGCTCAAAGAATCAGCATTACAAATGAGGTGCTTATGCTTAAGCGCTAATTACAAATTGTATTGTTCAAGGTCCAATCTGTTGTCTTCGCGAATAGTCAATGAGGTATTTCATAAGATTTTCCCTGGTACATTTTATACGTTCTGGTGTCCAGCTATCATAAAAACCCTTTCCAGATTTAAACCCAAGTTCACCTTTCTTCACTTTGTCCTGTAAAAGGGGTGAGGGGTTAGGAGAAGCCTCTAAAGCCTTCAAAACAGTATTGTGGATCGCTAGAATCAAATCTAGCCCGGCCATATCGGCATTCTCAATTGGCCCCAGAACCGCAATCCGGATACCAAAACTTTGCTTAATGGCATCGTCAACAGTAGCTGCATCAGCAATGCCATGTTCTACAATTGAGATAGCCTCTCGCCACAGAGCATGCTGGAGACGGTTAGCTACAAATCCTGGAACGTCCTTTAAGCATTTGATGGGATATTTCCCAGCTTTTTTCATGAACTGATAGATTATTTCCATTGTCTCATCAGAAGTATCTTTCCCCTTTACCACTTCAACCAGGGGAATAAGATATGGTGGAAACCAGAAATGTGCTCCAACGATCCTGTTTCTATTCTTGGCTTTAGATGCTATCTCAGTTATGCTGATTACTGAAGTATTTGTAGCCAAAATAACATCCTTAGGACACATCTGGTCTAATTCCTTAAACAAGTCCTGTTTTATCTTTAGATCCTCGGCCACCGATTCGATAATAATCGGAGCCTTCGAGATTGCCTCGTCCAGGCTCCTGGTTATTTTTATCCTGCTTATAATCTTGTCTATTCCATCCTGTACGTCAGTTCGTCCTTGTAATAAGGCGGGGAGATTTGTCTTGATGCTTTCGATGGCTTTGTCCAAAGTTTGCTGAGTACGGGAGTATAAAGAGACCTGATAACCAGCCTTGGCAAAATGCAATGCCAGTCCATGCCCTATCATGCCTGCTCCCAGTAAAGCAACGTGATTTATCCCGTCAGCTTTCATAAAATGCCTCCTCCTTTCTCTATTTTTGATCTGTACTATCTCTGGAAATCATAGTTATCCTGCTAAACCGCATAGTTCCACCCGGGGCGGCGCAGCAGCACCAGCGTAGATAAATGGCTCGCCGCCCCCCATTGCGGGGTAATGGGTAACAGAGCCGCTCAGGACCACGCTGATTTATCTAATAGTTAACAACCACCAGCATAGTCACCGGCTTATTGGTCTTGTTGAGGATCTCCCGTCCTTCATGGGGCGCAAGGTAAACGGATTCCCAAGGACCTAGGGTAATCTCTTCTTTCTTAGTCTTGATTGTAATTTCTCCATCAAGAACAAAGTACACCTTCTCCGTAGGTGAATCTTCATAGGCATATTCAGCACCGCCCCCGGGTAGGAAGTGTGACAGGCCTACCCAGAACTTCTCAGAGCCTGTTTCTTCCTTGCCATGCAACCTGAGAGCAACCATCTTGAAATGGCCAGGTGCTTCATAGGGCTTAACCTGTTCCAATCGAACCTTTTTCATAGTATTCTCCTCCTGATATCGCTAGCCGGGCGCACTACTGGTCGCCGTCATCTACGATGGCTACCATTCTGACAATAGAGCCATCGCCTTTCGCCCACCGTATTGGGAAGCCCGCAATAGTAACTCTTTTACCTAGTACCTCGTCGATATCCCCACCTACATTCTCCCACCCCATTATTCCTGCACGCATTATCGTATTATGGCAGGGCTCCCATAATGGAAAGTCTTGGATAACATCTCTTCCTGTTTCCTTTTTATATTCCGCGCATATATCGGGCCGTAAAGGTCCCGGGCCATGCGGGCCAATAGCAGTTGCCAAAGGATGATCTAATGCCTGCTGGTCGACTCCCACGGCTTTTACACCCTTTTCTACAAACCATTCGCCAGCTTCTTTATAGAGTCCGGGCGAGTAGCAGAAATATTCTACGGAATCAGAGTACTTGGAATGCCATCCTGTATGGACAATAACAATGTCATTCTTTTCAATCTTTGGTCTCGCCTTCTCCAAGTCATCCGGGGTAATCACCTCCCACTTTTTCTTGGGGATGTCCACAATTACTCCGGTTCCATAGTACTTTTCGAGAGGAATTTCATCGGTATACATTCCGCCCTCAAAAACATGGGCCGGCGAATCGGCGTGCGTTGTGCAGTGCATAGTGGTGGTAATCACCTGAGAGAGCACCCCGGATTTGGCATGATACTGCATGCGCTCAATTTTGACATCGGCGAAATAGGGCCATAGGGGCACCTTGTCACCGAAAGGATGACTCAAATCAACCAGCTTTACTTTTCCCATAATAGATACCTCCTTCGATTTTCAATTGCTTAGCGCTTAATTACCAGGTAGTCACACCACCATCAACATAGATAATCTGCCCGGTGACAAAATCCGACGCCTTTGAGGCAAGAAACAGTGTGGCCCCAACAATATCCTCTGGCATAGCCCAGCGGCCCAGTGGAATACGAGCCTTCATCCTCTGGGCAAATTCCGGGTTGGCCAGGGCTGGACGAGTAAGCTCAGTTTCAACAATTGTAGGCGCAACCGCATTCACCAGTACATTGTATTTGGCCCATTCACAAGCGAGAGTTCGTGTCAGAGTATCCACCGCTCCTTTGCTGGCACAGTAAGCCGCATAGTCTGCTGGCAAACCGTATCTGCCTCTTACCGACGACAGGTTTATGATTTTACCGCTTTTCTGTTTGATCATCACCCGGCCAACTGCCTGGCAGCAGAGCCACGTCCCGCGCGTGTTGATATCCATGACCTGCTGCCACTCATCAATGGGAAAGGTTTCAGCAGGCTTGCGAATCGCCAAACCATGTGCATTAACCAGGATATCAATATGAGGAAATGCCTCAATGGTTTTTTTTACCATGTCCGCCACGGACTTCTCCTGTACAACGTCTACGCTAATCGCCAGCGCTTTTCTACCTTTAGCCCGTATCTCTCCAGCTATCTTTTCCAAGGGTTCAAGCTTGCGGCTTGTCACGACAACGTCAGCGCCAAAATCAGCTAGACCCAAAGCCAGAGCACGCCCGATACCACCAGCACCACCGACCACTACGGCTACCTTACCTTTTAAATCAAACAAATCGCTCATATCATCTTCCCTTCTAATCTAATCTTATCTTTTATTCAAGCTTTCTATATTTGTAGCACACTTGGTAGTAATTTGCTGATCGGTTAACACAGTTTAGCTGTTTTCCATTTTTATAAGAGCAATTCGATTGAGCTTATTTTATCCTCAGAAAAAAGGCCACTTACCCAAAAACCTATAGTTGTTTTCTCTACTCAGTTTTGGCATTTGCTAATCGTCTATTGGCCAACTGAAATATTGCTCGGTAGAATCTGGTATTGCGCATTATGCCTACAATACCCTGTGGTGATAAAAGCATAATAGCAATCAGTATTACACCTTGTATAAGAAGGCTATAGCCGGCATATCTAGCTAGCAGGAAGTATAAAAAGACGACGATAATTGTGCCTATGATAGGGCCGCCTTCAGTACGCAGGCCTCCTATGACAGTGGCCAATAGTATGATCATTGTCCACTTTACATTGAATGTGCTGGAGGGCTCTATGTAGCCCTGGTATACATAGAATACAGCTCCCGCCAGGCCAGTTATCACGGCAGAAATAAGAAAGGGGTATAATTTGATTCGAAAGGTGTTGACACCGCAACTCGCTGCGGCTCTCTCGTTATCGCGAATTGCGGCAAGTCCAAGACCAAGCCTTGAGTTTAAGATTATCCTCATTATGACAGCTGAGGCAACGGCAATACCCAAAGCCGTCCAGTAGATAGTTGACATCTGTACATCTGCTAGGCCTTTTATTATGTAGCCTGCGCCCCCACCTTGCAATTCTCCACCAACTGGTTTCCATAGAAAGAATAGAAGGCGCAGGGCTTCGGGCACAACTAGAGTGCCGATGGCGAAATATATGCCACTGAGCCTGAAAACGGGGAAGGCTATCAGAATAGCAAATATTCCGGCTATAATGGCTCCGCCTATAATCCCTAGCCACCAAGGTATGCTGACCCAAGTACCCATTGCTACTGCATATCCTGCTATCCCAAGGAAAGCTGGTTGACACAGCGATATCAGACCAGAATAACCAGCGAGCAAGTTCCACATGTTAGCCATGGCCAGGTAAATGAAAAAGAGAAGAAGGTAGAGTAACCATTCTCGTGGACCGCCAGCTACAGGCAACACCACTAGTATGATTACTATTGCTCCTACTATCACATTTCCTATTGTTAACCTTGAGACTAGAAACTTCATTGTTCTCCTAGCGACCAAGTAAACCTTTTGGCCTGATGGCTAATATCACGAGAACGATTACATAAATAAAAAGCATCTGGGTAGCAGGCCCGAAGAAAAAGCCAGTAAGTGTTTGAACTAATCCTAAGATTATGCCACCTAAAAATGTTCCAAATATGCTGCCCAAGCCACCGATTATTACCACCCCGAAGGCAATTATGAGAAATTGTATCCCGGATGTTGGAGTGAAGGGGAAGGTCATGCCTAGGAAAATGCCAGCTATGGCGGCACATATCATGGCGATGGCGAAGGCAAATCCGTATATCATCTTAGTGTTTATGCCCATTAGCTGAGCTGCTCTTCTGTCTTGTGAGGCGGCAGTTATAGCTTTCCCCAAATATGTCCTCCTCAGGAATTCACGTAGTGCCAGCATTACAACAACGGCTGCAATGAAGTTGAGCAGATATGATAAGGGAAATTGATATGAACCAAGATGGAAACTTGAAAGGGAATAAGCTGTGGTTAAACCTCTTGATAGCGGCGTCCACATAATCTGGTTAGTATTCTGAATTATTAGAGCAATGCCGAAGGCAATTATTAACGGCGCTTCAGCTGATATCGCAAAAGCACGGCTCATCAGGAATTGTTGTATGAAGAAACCTATTCCAAAAAGCACAGGTATGGCTATAACAAGGCTAAGGATCGGGTCCATCCCGAGATAGGTCATGCAAGCAAAGGCTATGTAGCTTCCCAGAATGACAAGGTCTCCATGGGCGAGGTTTATTAACCGCATGACCCCAAAGACCATAGAAAGGCCTAATGCGATGAGTGCATATAGCCCACCTAAGAGTATCCCCATTATTATGGGAGAAACTAGGGTGCCTACATCTGTCATCTACATATAACCATCATTTTGGATCCTATATGCTAGAGCGGGCCTTTTTGACTTATTTCTCTTCGCAAATCTCAGCTGTAGTGATACCAAAATAGGCCTTTTTGACTTGTTCCTCTTCGCAAAGCTCAGCTGAAGTGCCACTGAGTGTGACGCGACCGTTCTCTAATATGTATGCTCTATCAGCTTCCTGTATGCTTCTCCTTACATTCTGCTCTACAAAAAGAATAGTGATGCCAGTTTCTCTGATTTCTCTCAACGCTTTGAAGAGTTCATTAACTATGATAGGCGCCAAACCAAGTGACATTTCGTCAAGAAGCATGAGTTTGGGGTCTGCCATTAAACCGCGTCCAATTGACAGCATTTGCTGCTCTCCGCCACTAAGCGTTTTGGCTGTTTGCTTCTTTCTTCCTTCTAATATGGGGAAATGCTCATAGACCTTTTTGAGATTCTGTTCTCTCTTAGCCCTGGCTTGGCGACTATAGGAACCTATGACGAGGTTATCTAAAGCAGTCATTTCAGGAAAGATTCCTCTTCCTTCCGGGACCTGCGTTATACCAAGTTCAACTATCTGGTAGGGATCTAGCTTAGTGATGTCCTTGCCTTCAAATTCAATGCTGCCTTTAGTGGGGTGTAGCAAACCTGATATCGTGTCCAGCAGGGTGGATTTACCAGATGTATTGGCGCCAATAAGGGCCAGCATTTCGCCCTTTCTGACGTCCAGTGACACATTCCATAGGGCTTGAAAAGTCTCGTGGAATACGTCTATATCTCTAACTTTCAGCATTACTTCTCGAGAGATTTAACAATACACCGTTTTTTTCAGTTTCTACGAAAACCAACCCTATCACGCGCCGAAGTAAGCTTCGATTACCTTGCAGTCATTCATTACTGCTTCTGGCTTGCCTTCGCAAATTTTCATTCCTTTATCTATAACTACAATCCGATCCACCGCATTAACCATTACTTTCATGACGTGCTCTACTAAGACAACGGATTTGCCCATATTGCGGATTTCTTTTATAGTGGCTAATATCCTTGGCATCTCAGGTTCGGTCAAGCCAGCGGCTACCTCGTCTAGCAGTAGCAGCTCCGGGTCACGGGCTAAAGCCCTGGCCAGCTCCAGCTTCTTAAGAGCTAAAGAGGTTAACTCTCCAGTCAGAGTGTCTTTCTTTTCTGAAAGATCTGCTAGGTCAAAGATCCTGTCATGTTCAAGCTCAGCAGCAGCCTTGCTAACTTGTCTGCCGAATATTGCCGAAACAAGAAGATTATCTCGCACCGATAGCGTAACAAACGGTTGGGGAATTTGGTAAGTCCTGGCAATTCCGAGATGGCAAGTTTTATGCGAGGGGTAACCTGTAATATCACGCCCCTTAAACTTGATTTTCCCGGAGTCCGGGGGGTATTCACCGGCTATAATATTTAGCAGGGTTGTTTTGCCAGCGCCATTTGGACCCATCAGGCCCACGATTTCACCCCTCTGCACATCAAAACTTACATCTTCAAGGGCAACGATACCTCCAAAGTGCTTGGTTATGCCATCAATTGAGAGAATCGGTTCGTTCATATTCTAATATCTTGCCTAAGGCGTAGCACGACATATTATAGTCACTATACGACCTCTTGACAACATTGGGATAAAGGTATAAGCTTGAAACCACATTAAATCTGCTTTTGTAGAACCTAAATCCATAGTTGTACTTTGCAGGGTTCAGTTAGTGCGTTTGTAACGGAGCAAAAGCTAGTGATTGTAGAAGGGAGGGGTGATAACGGGATTCATTCGTTGAGACACGTGAGACGTACCACAACTGAGTAAGGTAAAGGAGGGAATCTGTGAAAAAATTAGTAGTAGTTTTGGCGATGGTTGTCGTGGTGGCTGGGACATTGGGCGCCAGTGCTTGTGCTGCGCCAACAGCACCAGAAGAAATCAAGATTGGCACAGTGTTACCGATGACCGGGATGTTTACTGGCTTTGGTGAGGGCAATGGCTTTGGTATGCAGGCAGCGGTTGATGATATCAATGCACAGGGTGGGCTTGATGTTGGCGGCAAGAAAATGAAAGTCAAACTTATTGTGCTTGATAGTGAAAGTGACCCAGCGAAGGTCGGCGGACTTGCAGAAGACTTAATGGCTCGCGAAAAAATTGTTTTCTATGCAGCACCTGATTGTCCAGCACCTATGTGGGCTCCTGCAGCTATTGTTGGTGAAAGGTACAAGGTTCCGAGTATTATTGGGGGTGGTCCCATGGAACCGTGGGCTGGTATGCGGATGGAGGCCACACCTCCATGGGAGTATAATTGGTTGAGCGGTTTTGCTATTGCAACCCCACCAGACCCGGGGGATTTCAGAGATAAGCCCGGATATACCATAAAAGACACCTGGTTTGAATTTCTTGACATATATGGTGGTCAGACCAATAAAGTGGCAGGTGTTTTTGCCACGGATGAGCCCGATGGAAGAGGCTGGTATGGACTCTTCCCAGGACTGCTTAAAGACTACGGTTGCAATGTCATAGGTATGGAAAAGAATCTTGGCTTGGTGCCTATGGAAACCACTGACTTTTCCTCAGTAATCGCGGAGTGGAAAGCCAACAACGTTGAAATACTCTGGGGCAATTGCCCTGGTCCCGTTTTTGGAGCAATGTGGAAACAGGCTATAGGTATGGGCTTTGAACCAAAGATAGTTGCTATCGGAAGAGCAGCCCTGTTCTATGTAGATGTAGCTGCTTGGGGTGGTGATCTGCCATGGGGTGTGGGTACAGAAGTATGGTGGAGCCCTGAATTCACGAATTGTCCGGGTATCGGGGATACTACTCCAAAGTCGCTGGCTGAGAGATGGGCTAAGGAGAAAAAGCAACCACTGAACCCAGGTATCGGGCATGGTTATGTATGCGTCCAAATTGGGCTTGAGGCGATAAAACAGGCTGGGTCTCTTGATACAACTAAGATTAATGCGGCTATACCAACACTCGATATGCCTTCAATAAATCATCGAGTCAAATTCAATAAGGACCACTTCAACCGTATACCGCTCCTCTACGGCCAGTGGTTCAAGGTGGACATGCCAGAAAAGTGGGAGTTGAGGATAACCCTGTCCAAGCATGATTTCCTACCAGCGCAAGATACGCCAATATTCCCTCTGCCATAAAACAACTACTGGCGTTAGAGAAGCTGAAGGAGACTGACATGGCGAGCGAAGTCGCCATGTCAGTCTCTTGTTAAAGAGCATTAGATTTCGTAGCACTGATTGTTTTGAGCCTAGTGTTTTGCCTAGTAGCCCCAATAGTAAGTAAATCTAGGAGGTTATAAGAATGGATTGGGAAGTGAAACATTATCCTATGCACTATGCTGGAGTGAAACAGGTTTATCCCAACGTGCCGCCTGGATCGCCTATATATGCTAAAGCTGTGGTGGTCGGTAATCTCGTCTTTGTTTCTGGTATGACTGCTCAGGATATAGAGACTAGCAAGACATTGGTGAATGACATGGAGGGGCAGATGAAAGTAGTTCTTGACAAAGTCAGAGTTACCCTGGAAGAAGTAGGCAGTACTATGAATAATATTATCAAGACCTTAATGCTCCTTAAAGATGTGAAGGACTATAAGGTTATGCGGAAGACGGAATTGGAATATTATCAAAAGCACGCCCCGTTGTTGGTAGAACAGCCACCAGCCAGCACCTTCATGCAGCCCGCTGCTCTGGCAAGGCCGGAATTCTTGGTTGAAATGGATGTAATCGCCGTGCTTAAGAGATAGAAGAATTGCCTATTCGACAACACTCTATTTGACGCAACATGTGGAGCAAGCGAATCTTGGCATGTAAACAGCCTTGCTCAGCCCCAGACCTTTCTTGACAAAGGCCTTACCTGTGGGCAAAATGTAACCGAAGCACGAACTAGCAGTCTCCAAAACAATCTACAGAGGGCAAATCATGAAATCAATAGTGAATACATTATCAAAATCATTGCCACTGGCAAACCTGCTCTTTTCAATAGTACTTCTTGGCGTGAGGATGCTGTTTGGGCTGACGGCAATGAGGTTTCCGTTCTTCAAGAGTCGGCTTAAGGAGAAAAATCTGACTGTGCAAATAAAGCTCAAGGACAATTCACGTGGCAGGTATTTTGCTATCCGTGATGGTAAGGTTATTTCCAAGAGCGGTATTTATGCCAGCCCTGATGTTACCATGATTTTCGGAAGCGCCCGAATAGCTCTTGATATCCTTGTGCCGCCCCGCGACCAGCTGGCCATGGTTAATGCTATGAAAAGCTTTCAATTATGGTTGGACGGTACCGATGAGTTAAGTTACTGGTGGATGGAGACACTGAGTCTAATGCTGAACGCTGGCACCAAATATGGAACGAAGGTTGGTAAAGATGTCATCAGATATACCAGCAATACCAATGGCGGTCCGGTCTTTGTCTATGTGAAAGATGGTAGGATTATACGGATCACACCCATTGAGTTTGACAACAGTGATGCTAAACCCTGGACCATTAAAGCAAGAGGCAGGGCTTTTACTCCTCCACGCAAAACAACCATCTCGCCTCATACCTTGGTATTTAAATCTATGATCTATTCACCGGACAGAATTTTATACCCTATGAAACGAGTCGATTTTGACCCGAATGGTGAAAGAAATTGCCAGAACCGGGGAATCTCAGGTTACAAGCGCATCAGTTGGCAAGAGGCGCTCGATGTTGTCGCTAATGAGATAAAGCGTGTGAAAAGGAATTATGGCCCAGGGGCAATTCTGAATGGCAGTGGGTCTCACCACTTGTGGGGAAACTTGGGCTACTGGCTAGGCATCAGACTGAGATTTTTTAATAACGTTGGCTGGACCCCTGTCGTCCATAATCCGGACAGCTGGGAGGGATGGTACTGGGGAGCCATGCATCACTGGGGGCACAGTATGCGGCTTGGTGCCCCAGAGAGCTATGGCACGGTTGAAGATTGCCTTAAAGAATGTGAAATGGTGGTATTCTGGTCGAGCGATCCGGAAGCTACCAGCGGTGTCTACGGTGCCTTTGAAGGCACCGTCCGCCGTCAATGGTTGAAAGAACTGGGTATCAAGATGGTACATATAGATCCATTCTATAACCATACAGCAGCTCTATTCGGCGGCAAGTGGTTTGCTCCCAGGCCGGCAACAGGTAATTCTCTAGCCTTGGCAATTGCCTATGTCTGGATTACCGAGGGTCTTTACGACAAAGAGTATGTTGCCAGGCATACGATTGGGTTTGACGAATGGAAAGACTATATATTGGGCAAAGAAGACGGAACCCCCAAGACTCCTGAATGGCAAGAAAATGAGGCTGGAATTCCGGCCAAAGATGTCAGGGCTCTGGCTAGAGAATGGGGAACCAAAAGGACTTACCTGGCAGCAGGAGGAATAACCGGTTTCGGCAGCGCCTGCCGCTGTGCCACTGGTAATGAATGGGCTCGTTCTATGGTCTGCCTTATGGCTATGCAGGGCTTGGGCAAACCCGGAGTAAACATGGGCGGTATGCAGCAAGGAACACCGCTCGACACCAGCTTTTATTTCCCGGGTTATGCCGAGGGAGGCATGTCAGGAGACCTAGCTGCTACTGCGCTTGGCGTTAGTCTTTTCTCGCGGTTCCCACAGCTCCCCACTGTTAACACGGTGTATCAGCGGGTGCCTCGGCTGAATATTCCAGAGGCAATCCTGGATGGCCACACCTACGGCTATCCCACTGACTCGAAGACAATTGAAGGCCAGTTCCTTAGGTTTGACTATCCGGCACCTGGCTATCCGCCAATCAAGATGTACTATAAATACGGAGGCTCTCATATCGGCACCATGCCTGAGACAAACCGCTATGTGAGGGCATACCGGTCCGACAATTTGGAGTTTGTAGTCAACCAGTCCATCTGGTTTGAAGGTGAAGCCAAATTTGCCGATATTATACTACCTGCTTGCACTAGCTTTGAGCGATGGGATATCAGCGAATTTGCTAACTGCGGCGGATATGTCCAGCATAGCTTCAATCAGTGCAACCATCGTGTTATCCTCATGCAGCACAAGTGCATCGAACCTTTAGGCGAATCAAAATCAGACTTCCAGATTTTTCTTGAGCTGGCGAAGAGGCTGGGATTTGCTGCTATATTTTCCGAGGGTGTAACTGAATTTGACTGGTGCAAGCGATTATTTGATGCCACAGATGTTCCAAAGGTCATGTCGTGGAAGAAGTTCCTGAAGAAGGGCTACTATGTCGTCCCCGCACCCAAGGAGGAGTTAAGACATCCTGTCTCCTTTAGGTGGTTTGCGGAGGACAGACTAAAAGACACACCGGAGATAGCACCATTACCGGCTGACTACACCGAACAAGTATTTAGAGGGCTTCAGACACAATCGGGCAAGCTGGAATTTGTATGTTCCAGCCTGAAACGGTTCGATCCTGACGACCCGGAGAGACCGGTTATGACCAAATACATTCCCTCTTGGGAGGGTCATCATACCACTGAACTGTTTCAAAAGTACCCGTTGCAATTGATAACCCCTCATCCAAGGTACAGCTTTCATACTATGGGCGATGGTAAAGATAGCTGGATCAACGATATAAAGGACCACAGAGTACCGATTGATGGTTATTACTACTGGATTGTGCGGATCAACTCGAAGGATGCTGAGGCGCGTGGAATCAAAGAGAGCGCCCTGGTCAAGGTGTTCAATGACCGGGGTGCCGTTATCTGTGCGGCCCAGGTGACCGAAAGGGTTCCCCCCGGGACTGTTCACTCATATGAATCCGCGGCAATATATGATCCGATAGGTGAGCCAGGGCTTTCACCAGATCGTGGCGGATGTATGAATATATTGACCCCAAGTCGGCCAATGATCAAAAAATCGCATAGCTTTGCCGCAAATTCTTGCCTTGTGCAAATCGAGAAATGGACGGGGTAGGAAAATCTATAATGAAGAAATGGTATTTGATCATTGACATAGAAAAATGTGGAAACTGTAATAACTGTTTTTTGTCTTGCAAGGACGAGCACGTGGACAATGATTGGCCGGGATATTCAGCACCACAGCCCAATCGTGGACAAAAATGGATAAACATCCACGGAAAGGAACGAGGACAGTATCCTTTCATCGATGTCGCTTACCTGCCTGTACCGTGCATGCACTGTGCCAATGCACCGTGTATCAAAGCAGCTAAGGATGGAGCAATATACAAGAGACCTGATGGCATCATTATTATTGACCCAGTCAAGGCAAAGGGGCAGAAAAACGTTATCAATGCATGCCCCTATGGTGCTATTTGGTGGAACGAGGAGCTCGGAGTACCTCAAAAATGCGCTTTTTGTGCCCATTTGCTCGATGACGGCTGGATGAAAACCCGCTGTGTAGAGTCCTGCCCTACAGGGGCATTAAGCGTTCATTGTGTCGAGGACGCTGAGATGCAGGAAATCATCAAGGCCGAGAAGCTTGAAGTCTATCAGCCGGAACATAAAACCAGCCCTCGTGTCTATTACAAGAATCTGCATCGGTTTACCCGATGTTTCATCGGTGGCAGCGTTGCGGTCCGGGTAGATGGCAAAGATGAATGTGCCGAAGGCGCTACAGTAACCATTTTCAATGCCGCCAATAAGAAAGTTAGCCAGTGTGTGACCGATAACTACGGCGATTTTAAGTTTGACAACCTTGAAGAAAATAGCGGCAAATACACGTTCCAGATAGCTTATGCGGGTTATGACACAAAAACCATCGAGGTTAACCTAAAGAAAAGCCTTTATGCTGGGACGATCTACCTCTAACATTTTCCAGCTATTTGCAGAGTGGTGTCCATGAATATTTGTTCCTATACCTTTGAAGAATATATTGAGCGGATCCAATGCTTCCATGGCTTTGTCGCTCCGGGCGTGATCATTGGCGGGTTTATGATAGATCTAGCGTACCAGCACCTTCCTGAAGAAGGACTATTTGATGCTATCAGCGAAACTGCCCACTGTCTACCAGATGCCATACAGCTTCTCACGCCCTGCACTGTCGGGAACGGCTGGCTTAGAGTCATCAATATGGGCCGTTATGCCATGACTCTTTACGATAAATACAATGGTAAAGGGATACGAGTTTTTCTGGATTCGGCTAAGGTAGAATCATGGCCCGAGATTAAAAGCTGGTTTTTCAACCTGAAGCCCAAGAAGGAACAGGACTCTCAACTCTTGATGAAACAGATTAAGGAAGCCGGAGCAAATATTTGCAGTATCCAGCAAGTTAAGATTGCACCCCGTTTCCTGAAAAAGCTGCATAGAACTGGATTTGCCATTTGTCCCAGCTGTAAAGAAGCTTATCCGCTTGCTGATGGGGAAATATGCCTTGGCTGCCAGGGCGAAGCCCCTTACGTGGTATCTCAAATTCCGCATAATCCCGGAACTACACACGAGGAGTGAAAAGAATTTTTTTTACTATTTACTCAATGCTAAGCTCTTTAAGTGGTTTACCATCCTCATCCCAACCCCTTAGTTGATAGTATTCATTCACCATGTAGTTAAGCTCGTCTTTGGTAACCCGATGCCCATTGATGGGCTCATCTAATAAGCGTGCTGGCAGCATATCATTTTCTTTGTTCCATCCTTCCCGGATGTTTATTAAATGCCTCAGGGTAGTTATATTATTAGCTAGCTCTCTTAGCCCTGACTCATCGAATTCCAAACCAGTCGTAGCTTTGATAAGCTTAATTAACTCTGGCCAACCGATCATGTCCCTAAAGAACCGACAGAGAATCATGGTATCCATAATTGTAAGCCTGTCTTCATAACCAATGTACGACTCTGCTTTTCCTTGTATTTCTGATGGATTTACTACCCCGCGTAGTTCAAAGATATAATATGTTGCTGGCAGGTGACAGGCTCCGCGTGGTGATATACCATAACCGAGTGCCATACCTTTAAGCACGCGGGGGTCATATCCAGCCGGCTCTAATCCTTTAACATGGATAGCCAGGTCTTCGGCACCCAGAACTTGACTCGCTTTATTTATCCCTTCTGCCAGCGTATCACCCAATCCTTCCCTCTGGCAAATTTTGTGTAGCAACTCCGCAGCATGGTCGGGATTACCATAATCAACCTTTTCAGAAAGTTTTCCTCTCTTGGATAACTCCATGCAGAAAGCCACTATATTACCGGCAGTTATGGTATCTATTCCGAGCCTATCACAGATGTCATTCAGGTATATGATTTCTGCCAGATCCAGGATCTTGCATAAGCCTCCGAAACTATAAATGGTCTCGTACTCTGGCCCTTCAAGAGTCAGCCCCCTGTGTCTTCCCTGGGTTACTGTGGTTAGTTTCCCGCAAGCAAGAAAGCAACGTGTACAAGCCCTTGCTTTTACCTCGAAATCTCTTTGCATAGTTTCTGCAGAAATCTTTTCCCATCCCGGAAGTGTTCCCTTCGACCAATACTCAGCAGGAAAAGCGCCAGCCAGATTAGTTGTTGCCACCAGCATTGGTGTCCCCAATTCCCGGTACCTTCGAACTGTAGGGTCGTTTTTTCCTCGCTCTGTAAGGTCATGTACCAGACTATCCAGCAATCCTGGATCGGCTATTTCACATTCCTTTTCTCCGTGAAAGACCATGGCCTTGAGCTTCTTGGAGCCCATGATTGCTCCCATCCCTGTTCGGCCGGCATTACGCCAGCGATTGTTCACAATACAAGCAAATCTTACCAGATTCTCACCAGCAGGGCCGATTACCAAAGCCTGGGCTCCAGGGATGTTAACTTTGCTCAGACATTGCTCCTCTGTCTCGTAGGTGCTATTTCCCCATAGGTCAGAAGCATCCCAAAATCTAGCTCCATCGGATGAGATTTCCAGGAACACTGGCGACGAGGAGGCCCCATGAACGATAATAGCATCGTAACCAGTTTTTTTCATCTGCGGAGCGAGATGACCTCCGGCATAGGAATCAGCGAAAAAATTGGTCAGGGGTGATTTACTATAGACGCCGTAGCGGCTGGATCCTGGCATTTTTGTTGCTGCAGCTGGACCTGTGGCAAAAATGAGTGAATTCTCGGGAGATAGGGGATCGATGCCCGTTTTCAGGGTCTTCCAGAGAAGATAGCAGCCCAACCCTCGCCCTCCTAGCCAGGAAGATAATGCCTCGTCTTTTAGCTCTTCCACCCAGTAGGTTCGACCAGTTAAATCCACATGTAGTACTTTATTAAAAAACCCTTTCATCTTTTTCCCTTCTCTTATATACCTAGCTGGCTGCAGAGTTCACTACTTCGAATATCTCGATTCGTAGATTTAGTTAAATTGCATAAAGGTTACTTGCTTATCCGCAATCCATCTTGTGTGCCTTAATGCGGCTTAGATGCCACCATTTCCGCTGCCCTGAAAGAACTACGCACGAAGGGGCCTGACGCTACATAGCTAAAGCCCATCCTCTCCCCTAAGCTCTTATACTCTTCGAACTCCTGGGGAGTAACATACCTTGCCACTGGGTAGTGCTTCGGTGATGGTGCCAGGTATTGTCCGATAGTCAGGAAATCACACTGTACTGTGCGGAGCTCTTCCATTACATTTACTATCTCGTCATGTTCCTCTCCCAACCCCACCATCAGCCCAGATTTGGTTAATATGTTTCTGTTCAGGGATTTCACTGTCCGTAATAGATTCAAGGAGCGATGGTAATCAGCTTTGGGGCGTACCTCGGAGTATAGGCGTGGCACAGTTTCCACATTATGATTGACAACTTCTGGGGAGCTATCCACAACAGTTTTGAGCGCCTCGAGGGAGCCCTTAAAATCAGGAATGAGAACCTCGATGGTAGCCTGGGGACTGGTTTGCCTGATGGCGTTTATCGTTCTGGTGAAGTGTGTGGCTCCTCCATCGGGAAGGTCGTCCCTGGTTACTGAAGTAACGACGACATGGTGCAACTTCAGTTTACTGACGGCCCGGGCGACGTTCCAGGGCTCATCTGGATCAAGGGCAAAACCTTTTCCTTTGTTGATAGCACAAAAACTGCAATTACGAGTGCAAATATTTCCCATGATCAGGAAGGTAGCAGTTTGATGCGAAAAACACTCCCCCAGGTTGGGGCATAGAGCACTCTGACAGACGGTATGAAGCGATAGCCCATCGATTAGCACGCTCATCTCAGCAATGATGGATGTGGATGGAGTCTTCTTTATCATCCACCCTGGATGTTTACTGGACATAGCGTAATAGCTCCTCGGCAGATTCTTGCCTAATCTTCATATTAAAAACCTGTGCCCACTGCTCAATTATACACGGAACTACATTCTCTAAAGCAATGTCGTGTGCCAGCAACCGCGACATCGAGGTTGCCTGCCTATCGGTAATACCGCAAGGAGTAATGTAGGTGAAGTACTTCAGGTCGGTGTTCACATTCAGAGCGAATCCGTGCATGGTGACCCAGTGAATCACCCGAATTCCCAGGGCGCAAATCTCGTCCTGTCCTACCCAGACACCAGGATATTCAGGGTCGCGATTGGCAGTAATAGAGAAGGTAGCCAAGGCTCGTATGATTACCTCCTCCAGGTGACGCACATATTGCGTTGGCCCTATTCCTTTTGTCCTGAGATCGATAATCGGATATCCTACTAACTGCCCTGGGCCATGGTAGGTAATGCCTCCTCCGCGGTCGATATGGAAGATAGCTATTCTTTCTTGAGCCAGCAGATCTCTCGAGGCAATGACGCCTTCCTCATTTCCAGACACTCCAATCGTCAGTACTGAAGGGTGCTGAAGAAACAGGATTGTATCTGGAATTTCAGCGGCAATGCGGGCTGACACCAGCTTATTTTGCAGTTGCAGGGCTTTCTCATAATCAACTGTGCCGAGATCATATACCTGACACAGGCTTGTCTTAGAGGTGAATCCTCTCTGTGGATTAGGAATGGATGGTTTTTCCTTCAACATTTAGAGCAGCTTCCATCACTGCTTCCGATAGGGTGGGGTGCGCATGAATGGTAGAGGCAATGTCTTCAAAAGTGGCTTCCAATTTCATTCCGAGAACAGCCTCAGCGATTAACTCAGTGGCTTGAGGGCCGATTATGTGTATGCCCAGAATTTCCCCATATTTGGCATCGGCAATAATTTTCACTATACCCGCTGTCTCATTTTGTATTACTGCCCTACCGCTAGCGGTAAAGGGGAATCGCCCGACCTTAATATTCCCATACTCCTCTCTGGCTAAAGTTTCAGTTAGCCCAACCCCTGCTACTTCAGGGGAAGTATAAACACACCGGGGGACAGTGCGATAATCCATCTTGCTCTCAGCACCTAGTGCATTCTCCACTGCACATTTACCCTCTTCCATGGCCTTATGAGCCAGCATGAGCCCTCCTGTTACGTCACCGATGGCATAGACATTCGGAACATTAGTCCTCAGGTATTCATTGACAACTAGCCTACTTTTATCCATGGCAAGACCCAGTTTATTTACTCCAAGGTCATCGGTACAGGGTTGTCTTCCTACAGCGATCAGTACCTTATCTGTTGCTATTTCTTGTTTACTACCATCTTTGGTGGTGAAAGAAACTTTCTTACCTTGTTTGTCGCTCCCGATGTTGGTGACCATGGCATCAGTGAAGACTTCAATACCTTCTTTCTTCAATATATCCTCGAGCATGCGGGCAATTTCTGCATCCTCGGCGGGCAGTATTTGAGGCATCATCTCTATAATAGTTACCTTGCCTCCCATCTTGTGTATGATCTGGGCGAATTCCAACCCAATCACCCCTCCACCGATGATGGCCATGCTTTTGGGAAGCTGGCCCATGGCCAAAGCTTCATCACTGCTTATGACACCGGGCTCATCGATGCCCTTAATGGGAACTGTAGAGGGCTTCGAGCCCGTGGCAATAATGATGCTGTCAGAACTTATTCTATCGTTTCCTCCTAAAATTCCCACTGTCTTGGAATCAATCAGAGCACCGGTGCCTTTAATGACCTTAATCTTGTTCTTTCTCATCAGATAGGCAACGCCATCTACCAACCGCTTTACTACAGCTTCCTTCCGCTTGATTACCGCTGAGAAATCCAGAGATATCTTCTCCGCTGAGATACCAAAGGTTTCGGAATGCTTGATTTTCTCGAGAAGGTCAGCTGATTGCAGTAATGCTTTGGTGGGGATGCAACCGCGGTTGAGACAAGTTCCCCCGAGAGCGTCCTTCTCAATTAAGGTAACTTGTGTGCCCAGTTGGGCTGCTCTGATGGCGGCTACATAGCCACCGGGTCCACCACCAACTATTGTGATGCTATTGGCCATTATTTTTACCTCTTAAGTTTAGGGACTAACTAAGACGCTATAAAACATAAGTGCAGGGTTTTCGATGTAATCTTTCAGGCTCTTTAGAAATTGTGCTCCGATAGTGCCATCCAGAACACGGTGGTCAATAGACAAGGTCATTGTCATCATGGGTCGGATTACTATTTGCCCCTCTCTTACCACTGCCTTGTCCGCAATGCGACCAACAGCCAAAATGGCTGCCTCGGGGGGTTGGAGGATAGCACTGAACTGGTCTATCCCATACATCCCCAGATTGGAAAGAGTGAAAGTACTGCCCTTCATTTCTGCCATGCTGAGTTTGCCTTCTCTGGCTTTCTGAACTAGCTCAGCCCTGGCTCGGGCAATCTCGGTTAATGATTTCCTATTAGCCTGGCGAATAACAGGGACAACAAGCCCTCCTTCAACAGAGGTAACCAATCCTATATCTATTCGTCTGAAGAACTTGACAGACCCATCAAAGTAGGCACAATTCATGGAGGGGTTATCCTCCAATGCTTTCGCTACCATCTTAATAAGCAAATCAGTGATGGTCGAACGTATTCCGATTTTGTTCTCTATAAGCGGCACCAACTGTTTATTGGTCTTCATCAATTCCTGGGTTTCAACTTCTACCGTGAGATAGAAATGCGGTGATTGGAAGCTCTCCGTCATACGCCTGGCGATAACCTTGCGCATGGATGACAGCGATGCAACTTGCTCATCAGCCAATTCCACCTCTTCCCGGGTAGGTCGAGCCACTGCTATCTTGCTTTCCTCCATAACCCGCAGGACATCTTCCCTGACTATTCTACCACTTGGACCTGTTCCTCTGATAGAGGTTATATCGATGTTATGTTCCCTGGCTATTCTCTTTGCCAGTGGAGAAGCCTTTATGGCTCGGCCTTCTGTCGGTGCCTCAAACACTTTAGCTCGCGCTTCTTCCTTTGGCACAGTTACAGGCTTTTGAGTTCTTGCTGCTTCCCTAGCTGTGGCTACCAACACCGGCGCCTCAGGCACTTTTTCTCCTGGCTGAATAATATAGGCGATGATTGTTCCTACAGGCAGCTCTTCTCCCTCTTTGGCCATTATCTTGCCTAAGATGCCTGATCCCTCTGCTTCAATCTCGAAAGTTACCTTCTCAGTTTCTATTTGGACAACACCCTCACCCTTTTTGACCAGATCCCCCTCCTTTTTCAGCCACTTCACGATTTTCCCCGTGCGCATTGCCTCATCGAGTTTTGGTAGTATTATTGCAGTAGCCATCTCTCCATCTCCACTAGTTTTCTATCAGTTCTTGCCTTTGAGATTAATGCATTAGTTTAGCCAAGTTTTAGCTCGGCTGGTATTTCTTTACCCGTCAATTCAAATGCTCCCTTGATGATGTCATTCTCGTTGGGCAGGACATAATCTTCCAACCTAGGATTGAAGGGGATAGGTGAGTCTAAGGCTGCCACTCGTTTGATCGGTGCATCCAAATAGTCAATACCCTTTTCAGCAACGATAGCGGCTATTTCTGCACCAAATCCTCCCGTTTTACAAGCTTCGTGAACTATCATTAATCTGCTTGTCTTCTCTACTGAATTCAGTATAGTGTCCTGGTCTAATGGTTTCAGAGTCCGTGGGTCGATTACCTCCAAAGAAATGCCATATTTTTCTAGGGTTTCGGCAGCTTTCAAGGTTAGAAGAAGGCTTTTGGAATAGGCGACAGCGGTGATATCTTTACCCTGGCGTTTAACTTCTGCTTTCCCCAATGGTATCATGTACTCTTCCTCAGGAACCGGACCTGATTCATTATAAAGCCCCTTGTGTTCAATAAATATAACTGGATTATCGTCTCTTATGCTTGATTTCAGCAGTCCTTTAGCATCATAAGGAGTGGATGGCATAACCACTATAAGTCCTGGAATATGTGTATAGAGTGCTTCTAGGGATTGGGAATGGTGAAGTCCTGCAGCTTTACCCCCACCACCCTGAGTCCGAATCACCAGTGGTACCTTTACCATACCACCGGTCATGTAGCGGAACTTGGCTATCTGGTTGAAGATTTGGTCCAGGGCGAGGAGAGAGAAGTCAATGTACATTATTTCAGCCACTGGTCGTGTGCCTACCAGGGCGGCTCCCAGTGCAGCACCCGCTATCGCCGATTCAGCTAAGTTTGTGTTCCTTATCCTCTCTCGACCGAATTCCTCTAGTAGCCCCTGGGTTACCTTGTATGCCCCACTATATTCCGCAATATCTTCACCCAAAAGGAAAACTGACTTGTCGCGTCTCAGTTCCTCCCCAAGAGCTTCACGTACTGCTTCTCTGTAGGTTAAATCTCGCATCTATACCCCCCCCTTGACTTTTATGCTGATGGACAGTAGATGTTATTAAGGGCATCTTCTATCCTAGGTTCCGGGCTCTCCATGGCGAACTTGACTGCCTCATCAAGCTCTCTATTTATGCTAGCCTGGATCTCCTGAATTTCCGATTTAGTGATTACCTTTGCCTTTAAAAGGCGACCTTGAAATCTTTCGATAGGATCGTGTCGTTTCCACTCCTCAATTTCCTCTTTAGTCCTATAGCTAGTACCGGGGTCGCCCATATGGTGTCCATAATATCTATAAGTGATAGCATCAATAAGGGTAGGGCCTCCGTCTTTTCTGGCTCTATCTATTGCCTCACTGGCAACATTGGCAATAGCCTCAGCATCATTTCCGTCAACAGTTACCCCGGGAATCCCGTAGGCTTTGGCTCTATCAGACAGTTGCTCAAGCTTACAATAATATTTTACCGGAGTGCTCATTCCGTACTGGTTGTTCTCGACGACAAAGATTACTGGCAGGTTCCATATTGCTGCCAGACCAACGCCCTCGTGGAAGGCACCGGTACAAGTTGCAGCATCGCCCGTGAAGCATACAGTTACTCTATCGAGGTTTTGCATCTTGCAACCCAGTGCAACGCCGCTGGCTATAGGAACACCGGCACCAACAATTGCGGTGGCTCCAAGCATGTTGAGGTCTGCTGCCACGATATGCATAGAGCCTCCTCTACCTTTGTTATACCCTGTCTCCTTGGCATAAAGCTCTGCCATCATCTTATCGAATTTGGCTCCCTTAGCGATGATATCGCCGTGGCCTCTATGCGTAGTCAAGATGTAGTCATCATCCCTCAGGAATGCGCAGACAGAAGACGGGATTGCCTCTTGTCCAATTGAAGAATGTATAAAGCCAGGTAAGATGCCTTTGCGATATTCCGCAATTGCCCTTTCTTCAAAGGCACGGATCCTTAACATTTTGATAAAAATTTCCTTAAGCTTTTCACTACCTATTTTCTGCATATTCATTCCTTCAACTTTCTTCTGAAGGTTAGCACAGTGGGCATAGAAAGTCGTAGTCGAATAAAATTGTGTCAGATTAGTGCCGCCTTGTCAATTTTGGGTAGTGGGTCAATTTGAGCAGAGTTTAGTAGACTTTGACACAGCCAACACATATTTCTATAATACGAGTATAGTCCAAAAATCCCCGGGGGGGGGCGGCGGCGTGAGCCAGTTTTCTAAAACAACCAAGGCACAAGCACCAAAATTATTGAAGCCCAAATTCTTATGTTGCCTTTGTTCGATAATACTCAATACGCTACGAGCTTGAGGTGCTAACTAGTTATTTGGTTAATTAGAAATGAAGTGATATCATAATAATAATCTTATTGAGGAGGGATTAAAATGACCGTTGGCACTATGGCGGTTGACTTTGAAGAGAGAATTAACTATGACAGGTTGCGCCGGGAACGTTTGGCAAAAGCGAAAGAGCAGCTTAAGGCACACGGCCTAGGAGCCATCCTATGCTACGATTTTGACAATATCCGCTATATTACTGGAACCCATGTGGGAGAATGGGCCAGGAATAAAATGCAGCGATACGTGATTCTCCCCAAGGATTCAGACCCTCTTCTCTATGACCCGGCTGCCCCGGCAAAGCGAAAGAGCGCACCATGGATAGCTGACCGGGTTTTCCCTGCGGTTGGGTCGATGAGAGGTGCCATACCACCTGAGGTGGGAAATGTCGAAGCCTTAGCTAAGTCAGTAAAAAAAGTCCTTTCAGATTACGGAGTAGCCAACGACCCGCTGGGTGTTGACATTGTAGATGTTCCGTTTCTCAGGTCGCTGGAAAAAGAGAATGTAAAGGTAGTAGATGGCCAGCAGGCAATGTTGGATGCCAGGATCATCAAGACCAAAGACGAAATTGAGCTCTTAAAGCTTGCCTGCGCCATGGTGGACGCAGCCTACGCAGAAATTGTTAAGAATATTAGACCAGGGATACGGGAAAATGACCTGGTTGCAATCGCCAACCATTTGCTGTTCACCCTCGGGTCTGATCTGGTAGAGTGTGTGAACAGTGTTTCTGGACCTCGAGCTCAACCTCACCCCCACACTTTTGGCGATAGGATTATCCGGCCGGGAGACATGGTTTTCCTGGATATTATGCACTCTTTTAATGGCTATCGAACGTGTTATTATCGCACCTTCATCTGTGGCAAGCCCTCCAAAGCACAACTTGAGGCTTATGAAAAAGCCTGGACATGGTTGAAAAAATCTATGGACGCAGTCAAGCCCGGAGCAACCACGGCGGACGTAGCAAAATGCTGGCCCAAAGCGGAAGAATTCGGATTTAAAGATGAACGCGAGGCATTTTTGCTTCAATTTGGCCATGGTGTTGGAATGAGCATTTGGGAGAAACCAGTTATATCCAGGCTCTTTTCGTTAGATAAACCGTTTCCTATTAAAGAAGGAATGACATTCGCTCTCGAAACTTATTGCCAATCCGCGGATGGAAATGGAGCAGCCAGAATTGAAGAGGAGGTTATGGTCACCAAAGACGGATGCGAAAGACTGTTTAAGTTCCCTTGTGACGAACTGATCTCTTGCGGGCTTCCTGGATCCATGGCTTATTGAAGTAGAGATTCCAAACCCAGCCTGATTAATACCCAAAAGATGTATATTTCTTTGGGGGAATATGCTTCGATAAAGTACAATGGTGTGAGCGAATTCCAGAAATCATCTAATGAATATAAAGAAAGGGGGGATGAAATTCTAAGATAGGGTCATTCTAAAGCCGAAATTGGTATTTGAAGAAAGAAGTAGCCAATATGTAACACAGGAGGGAATATGAGCAAGAAAGTAGGGTTTATTGGTTTGGGAACTATGGGGCAACCCATGGCGGGGAGACTGCTGGAGTCCGGCTTTTCCCTTACGGTGTGGAACCGGACAAAAGCCAAGACAGAGGAGCTAGCCAAAAAGGGTGCCAAGGTTGCTGGTTCTCCCAAAGAAGTAGCTGACCAATCAGACGTGACCATCACTATGATTTCAGATGGCCCTGTCCTGAAAGAGATGACTCTGGGCGCTAATGGAGCTCTTGCTGGCGCCAAATCAGGAAGTATCTTGGTTGACATGAGCACTGTTGACCCCGAGAGTTCTGCCGAGGTAGCCAAAGCAGCAGAGGCGAAAGGAGTGAAAATGCTCCGAGCACCAGTATCCGGGAGCACTGTACTGGCAGCAGGCGGCAAGTTGACTATCTTTGTTTCAGGAGATAAACAGGCATATGATAATTGTCAGGATATCTTTGGTGCCATGGGGCAAAAAATGTTCCACGTGGGAACTGGAGATGAGGCACGTTATCTCAAGCTTGTCCTGAATATGATGGTAGGGACAACCTTACAGATGCTGGCTGAAGCAGTAACTTTTGGCGAAAAAGCAGGCCTGCAGTGGGAGCAGTTGTTAGACATTATCGCAAACAGCGTTGTAGCCTCACCACTTGTTGGCTACAAGGTTGGACCACTGGCTAAGCGAAGTTTTGCCCCAGCGTTTACTGTGTCCATGATGGCAAAGGACTTTGACCTGGCTCTTGCCGCCGGGCAAAAACTAGGAGCACCTATGCCTACCATTGCCCTAGTACGTCAATTTCTCGGCATGCTTCAGGCAACAGGTAAAGGCGATTTGGATTTTTCAGCCTTAGTTATGCTAATGGAGGAAGTTGCAGGCATAAAGCATTAGAAATTTGCAGTTAAATAAGATTCTAAATAAAAAAGGAGGAGATTACTGATATGGCAGACAAAGCAATTTTAAGGCGGATGAGGGATGTCCAGTCAGTTTGTCCACCAAAACACACTAACACGGATGCCTTTGTTTTGGCGAATAAAGCTACGGTTGGGTGCAAGAGCATCGAGTTCTTCCTCACCGAAATTCGCCCAGGTGGGGAAGCCGAAGAGGATGTCCACCCAATTTCTGAGCATGCCTATTTCATTCTCTCTGGAAGAGGACTGGCCAAGGTTGAGGGTGAGGAAATTAAGGTAGAGCCTGGTGATTGCCTTTATATTCCCCCAGGAGCCAAACACGGCATTAAGCCAATAGGAACAGAAACTCTCAGGTTCGTCGTGTGGATGGCACCTCCGCGGCAATAGTAACACACTGCTGTTAACAAGGGCGTGAAGCTAGCATAACGGTTAGAGTAGCGACTATACGGGATGGAACGCATGGGATCAGCATAGCTGTGCCTAACCGATTGGTAGGGGAGTGGACAGATAGCGGGGCGAGAGCGTTGACCGTTACCGATGAATATGGTGTTAGTGTCTCTGGCAGAGACGGCGCCCAGCGATATTTCCTAATTATGCCCGGAACACCTCTCCGAGGTCAACAGCTTTCTGATACCGAAGCAACTATAGTCGTACGCATGTGAGAAAGCCCAATGCCTATATATGAATTCTTCTGCCCCAAGTGCGGAAGGGAGTTCGATTTAATGCGCCTAATGAGCCAAGCTGACAAGCCAGCTTTTTGTCCCCCATGTGGAACTCAGGGTGAAAAGTTGATCTCAGCGTTCGCCTCAAAATCAGGCTTTTACCTAGGTGTACCTGAGAAGGAAGCTTTCGGGAAAACTCAGAAAGGAAACAGCCAGAAAGCAAGTCAACCTACCAGATAACCAGGACTGGCATTAGCTATAGCTGGAGCTATACCAATAATGCTTGAATCACCGCCTAGTGGCCAATTGTAAGCGGTAGTCTACACTCTAATGCGAGGGGGTGCGAGGTACCTGTCAAACAGAGCACCAGATTGGCTTATCCAACACGGGACGTAGTAATTAAGACAACAAAAAGATTAGGAGGTGGCATATGGCTTATTCGACAAATGGTGAACAAGTTTTTACTAACTGTACTGTCGGCGGCCCCGTTTATGTTTACGTGAAGGATGGCAGAATAACCCGAATAGAACCTCTGGAACTCGATGATGATGATGCCAAATCATGGGTGATCGAGGCACGAGGAAAGAAGTTCTCTCCTCCCAGAAAAGCGTTGCTTTCACCATATACATTGACTGAGAGGGCAAAAATATATGCACCTAACCGGCTCCTCTATCCCCTGAAGAGAGTGGACTTTGACCCCAAGGGAAACAGGAATCCGCAGAATAGAGGCAAATCGCGCTATGAGCGAATCAGCTGGAAGGAAACCCTGGACATTCTTTGTTCGGAAATACAGCGTATCCACACAAAATACGGACCGGGGGTTATCGCCAGCACGGCTTCCTCACACCATACCTGGGGCAATATAGGTTATCGACACAGCACCTATTTCAGATTTATGGGCATCCTCGGCTATACCTATTGTGACCACAACCCGGACAGCTGGGAAGGCTGGCACTGGGGTGCTATGCACACTTGGGGTTTTGCCTGGAGGTTGGGGGTTCCAGAACAATATGACCTTTTGGAAGATGCCTTAAAGAACACGGAAATGATTGTGTTCTGGTCCAGTGACCCCGAATCCACCAGCGGAATATATTCCGGGCAGGAGTCAACCCCAAGACGCTTCTGGCTGAAAGACCTGGGCGTAAAAATGGTCTTTATTGACCCATACTATAATTTCACGGCGACTAATTTCTGCGATAAATGGTTTGCGCCCCGACCAGGTACCGATACGGCTTTAGCTGCAGCTATCGCCTATGTATGGATGACTGAGAACCTGTATGATAAGGAATACATTGCCAATCGGACCCACGGCTTTGAAAAATGGCGTGACTACATTCTCGGCGATGACGGTGGTTTTCCCAAGACACCCGAATGGGCGGAGAAGGAGACCGGGATACCAGCTCGGGAGATTAAAGCCCTGGCCAGAGAATGGGCGAAGAAGAAGACCATGCTGGCTGCCGGAGGGCTTGGTGGCTGGGGAGGAGCCTGCCGAACCGCCTACGGAACCGAATGGGCCAGAATGATGGTACTGCTTCAGGCCATGCAGGGTCTGGGCAAACCAGGCATTAATATCTGGTCAACCACTGGCGGTGCTCCCTTTAATGCCAATTTTCTCTTTCCAGGATATGCTGAAGGCGGGATATCCGGTGACGCGCTAAACAGCGCCGCTGGATTCCAGATGATTCAGAGGGGAGTGACTATGGCTCCGGTGACTTCGGCAATTAACAATCCTGGCGGGCAGCATATGCCGCGGATTCTAGTTCCCGAGTGCATTAGCGAACCACCTCAAGAATGGCGAGGCAAGGGGTTCTGTGGTGCCTCTACTGAATTCCAGTTCAAGAAGTACAAGTACCCTGAAGATGGATTTTCCGAGTGCAAGATGTTCTGGCGGTATGGTGGTGCCTATATCGGCACCATGAACAACACCAACCGTTGGGTCAAGATGTACCAGAGCCCCAACCTGGAATTTGTGGTTAACCAGTCTATCTGGATGGAGGGCGAAGCACAATTTGCTGACCTGATACTTCCCGCCTGTACCAACTTTGAACGGTGGGATATTGGTGAGTGGGCTCACTGCTCGGGCTACATACCTCATAACTCGTATCAGACAAACCACCGTATTATCATCTTTGAGAAGAAGTGTATTGAACCTCTCGGAGAGTCAAAGTCAGACTATGATATATTTGCCATGATTGCTGACCGGCTTGGCTTCTATGACAAGTTCACCGAGGGAGGCATGACTGAATTGGACCGGGTCAAGAGGATGTACGAGGTAACCGATCTACCGAAACACATCTCCTGGGAAGATTTCGAGAAGAAGGGCTACTATGTGGTTCCCCTGCCTGACGATTATAAACCAACGCCGGCACTCAGATGGTTTGCCGAGAACAGGCACAGGGATACACCGGACTGGGGGCCTGTTGGTGGAGCTGTAGAAGGCCTGCCCGACCGGGAAGGGAACCTGACTACCCAGACCGGCAAAATCGAGTTTGAATCTGAGAGCCTCAAGCGCTTTGATCCTGATGACCCGGAGAGACCACTTGTTCCCAAGTACATCCCTTCGTGGGAAGGTCATCACACCAAGGAACTTTATGAAAAATATCCGCTGCAGCTGATCTCACCACATCCACGGTTTAGCTTCCATACGATGTATGATGGGAAAGAAAGCTGGATGAACGAGATACCAGAACACCGGATCAAGGCAAAAGATGGTCATTACTACTGGGTGATTCGAATCAACAAAGAGGATGCCAAAAAGAGGGGCATCAAGAACCGAGATATAGTAAAGGTCTTTAACGAACGGGGTGCCGTATTATGTGCTGCTCAGGTTACCGGGCGTGTCCCACCCGGAGTGGTACACTCATATGAATCCTCTGCTGAGTACCAACCAATTGGCGAACCGGGTGAATCTCCAGACAAAGGCGGCTGCATTAATCTCCTGACCAATCACCGCTTCATGTCTAAGAATGCCTGTGGTATGGCACCAAATTCATGCCTGGTTGAAATAGTGAAGGAAGGAGCTTAAAAGATGCCTAAGTGGGGTATGATCATCGATATACCAAAATGCACCGGCTGCTATAACTGTTTTACCGCCTGCAAAGACGAGCACTGGGATAATGATTATCCTCCCTACTCCGCAGCCCAGCCGAAGCATGGACAATTCTGGATAAACATCGATACCAAAGAACGAGGTTCACATCCCTTCATAAAAGTCGCTCACATGCCGGTTCTTTGCGTCCACTGTGACAATGCTCCCTGCATTAAGGCTGCTAGTGATGGCGCCCTTTACAAACGACCAGACGGAATCGTGATCATCGACCCGCAGAAGGCGGTTACTCAAAAGAAAATAGTGGATGCCTGCCCCTATCACGTTATCTTCTGGAATGAAGAAAAGAAGCTTCCACAAAAGTGTACTTTCTGCGTCCACCGGCTTGAGCAGGGTAAGACCCCCAGGTGCGTGCAGGTATGTCCGAGCGGAGCCTTGATTTTCGGCGACCTCGATGACCCCAAAAGCGAAGTCTACAGAATCTTAACTTCCGGGAAGACCGAGGTTCTCAATCCCGAACTTAAGACCAAGCCGAGAGTGTACTACATAGGCATACCGAAGCACTTTATTGCTGGCAGCGTGGTATATGGGGATATGGATGAATGTGCGGAGGGGATAACGGTAACGCTGACCGAGCGGGCCAGCGGCAAGGCTATGAACACAACGACCAATAAGTACGGAGAGTTCGAATTTGATGGCCTTGATGCCGGCAAGTACGTAGTGCAGCTTAAGTGCGCCGGATACGTGGCAAAAACGATTGACGTTCAACTGAAGACAGACAACTACCTAGGAGCCATATTCTTGTCTCGCTGAAAGGTAATCACTCACATAATTCGGCGGGTGATAACCGAAGCTTATATTAAAAGGAGTGGAAAAGTGCAACTCGCCAACAAAATAAAGGACTCAGCATCAGAAAGCCTTTTAGGGGCCGTAATCGCGGTGGTGGTCTTCGGCTCTATCTGGGGACTGGTCGAGGTCACGCTGGGTAGCTTTCTCTACTTCGTCCACTTCCCCCTATATAAAGAGGGGCAATTACCGATGGCACCGGCATGGCACTCGTGGCAACCTTTGTTGCCACTTACAACCGGCCTTCCCTCGTCTTTTGGATAGGGATACTTGCCACGCTCTTCAAGCCGTTGATTCTCAGCTCCCCCTGAACAGAAGACCATGTATATTGTCAGTTTGTGTAGCGGACTTCATACGCAAGGAGGCTCTTTAATATTTGTATTTTCAAAATAGTCATCGTCTAGAGGCCGCTGGGCAACGCCTGACTCTATAGCGGCCTTCGCCACTCCATGAGTCACCGCCAAGTGTGCTTTAGGGTCAAGGGGGTTTGGTACAAGTTCTCCCTCAGAGGTAGCACAGACAATGGCTAAGGCAGCAGCCCTGTACATCTCATAGGTGATCTTGTTAGCCAATGCATCTAATGTGCCACGCCAAATTCCAGGATAGCCGAGCAAGTTGTTAACTGCTCTGCCGTCGACAGCCAGTGTAGCACCTGATGCTCTGGCAAGCTCTGGGTCTATTTCTGGATATGGATTCGATAAGGCAAAGATAATCTGCCCTCTTCTCACCATTCTTGGTTGGATGAGCCCTTTTACCCCACTCGTAGCAATGACAATATCAGCTGTTTTCATAATCTCATCAAAGCTGGATGGAATGCCTCCTTGCTGCTCGGCATGCCGTCTCACACTGGCCTCGGTCTTTGCTACCCCTAACGTAGGATTACCTGTGTACCGCAACAGAAATTTCCCAATAGCGAGACCAGCAGCACCCAGACCAATAAGCCCGATTTTTGCCTCTTCTAGTGTGAGTTTAGTAAGCTTACAGGCATTGATTAAAGCTGCTAGTACTACCACGGCAGTTCCCTGTTGGTCATCGTGCATAACAGGAATATTGAGTTCGTTCTCTAGCCTGTCCTGAATAAGGAAGCATCTTGGCGATGCTATATCTTCCAGATGAATGCCACCAAATGTCGGAGCAATGTGTTTCACCGTCTCCACAATCTCATCAGGGTCAGTAGTGTCTAGCAAGATAGGTATCCCACTGATTCCGACCAATTGCTGGAGTAGTGCAGCCTTTCCTTCCATAACCGGCATTCCTGCCACAGGGCCAATGTTTCCCAATCCAAGAATAGCTGTTCCATCAGTAACGACAGCCACAGAATAGGCGATGCTAGTGTAAGTATCCCTATTACTTGGCCGATCCGTGATTAAATTACATACCTCAGCCACTCCCGGAGTATACACCCTTCTGAGAACATCTTCCGATGTGATAGGAATAGTGCTGACCATCTTAATCTTTCCGCCTTTGTGGAGGTCAAGCACCTCATCTCTGGCTTCGAGAACGATGACCTCTTTAATTTTCGACACTTCATCTATTAAGTGTTCGAGATGCCTTTTGTTATCCAAGAGCACCTCGATGTCCCTGACCGTGTAATGGTGTCCCAAATGCACTGTTGTTATATTCCCAATATCCCCCCCGACTCTACCAATCGTTTTAGCCAACTTGCCTAAGGTGCCAGGGATGTTAGCGTTTTTGCAGCGCAACGTTCTAGCAATCTTGTAACTGGGATTGTCCATTATCCTACCTCCTTATCTTTCGAATCATTACCATATATTATAAAGAACTACACAGGCTAAATAAATTCCTAGCCTGAGAATCAAGGGACTTTATTAGATTCTACTCTCGGTTCATTATAGAGAACCTTCTATGACACAGTTCATCGTTTTGTGCCTTGCAGCATAATAAAGCAACTATGAAACCGAAAACTTGAAAATACATTTTCAATGTGCTACCATTAAAACTAATTGAATATGCTTAGCACCAACTGGTGCTATGATCTCGATCTCGCGTGGAGCAGAGACAGAAAGGCGAGGAGGGTTAGTCCTTCTCGCCTTTTTCTTTACCAGGTTTATCAAACAGATAGCCGGAGATATGACTATCGAAGAGATCTTGGACTGGATAAGATGGCAGAAGGACTTTACTCGAACGACTTCTCTCGTGTCTTTTCCGAACTCATAGATAAGACCGGGGCATCCTGCTACAAAATCAGCGAGTATGCTCATTTGGATCAGGCGTATATCAGTCGTCTCAGAAACGGCGGTCGCAATAATCCCAGCGCCGAAATCGTTATGAGAATCGGCCTAGCTTTAGCCCATTTTAACAAAAACATCACCGCCACCGATATCGAAAAACTATTCAATTCCGTGGGGCGTTCTATTGGTCTTAAACGTTAATATAACCCCGTAATTAACCATAATCAAATTCGATGTCCCTACCGCGGCCTTTTTGCTCTTTTTCTTACTTGCCTTCGAGGCAAGTATGGTATAATCCAGACAAGTAAAAAGTCCTGTGGAGGTAGTGAAGGTGATACCCTGATTCGGTGAAAAATTCAGGGTGGTTTTGTCGGATTTAGCTACGAATTATAGGCCCGGGATGGACCAGGAGACGCACTGACTTTTAATCAGGGTGTCACAGGTTCGAATCCTGTACGGCCTACCAGAAGGCAATGTCATTACCTTGCTCCAACACTTTTCTCAAAAAGTGCAATATGAGTCAAGATATTGACATTCGAGCACGGATATCTTATTCTCCCTAAGAAAACGAGGACAGTTCGATGCAGACGCATTGTGTGAAAAGCCGAGAAACATAAAGAGAAAGGGATGAAAATGATCATCGATATATTCTCTCATCACATTTCGGCATCAGTCGGAAAACTGATAGAAAAAGGTAAATATTTTGGTGAAGGTAGGCAATATTACCACCCTATCCAAAACGCGGACCCCGAAGTTCGCCTGAACCTGATGGAAAGGTACGGGATTGATGTACAAGCTCTCAGCCAAACAACGCCAGTCCTGATGGGATTTGGTCCCGAGGATGCAACTGAGATATGCAGACTTTCAAATGACGACAATTATGCCCTTTGCAAGGCATACCCTGACAGATTTGTAAACATCTGCATCATTTCTCTTCTCGATATGGGCAGCGCCATGAAAGAGCTCGACCGTTCGATAAATGAGCTCGACTGTCGCGGAGTCACCGTTTCATCAAACCAGAATGGCAAAGGGCTCGACTCTCCTGAGTATTTTCAGTTTTATGAGAAATTGGTAGAGCATGACTTGCCCCTTCTTATCCACCCCACTCACTGGGAGTCTTATCCGCTGGTCGATATGGATAAAGCGTGGCGAATGATGCATGTGTTTGGATGGCCTTTTGATACCACTCAGGCTGTATGGAGACTTATTTTTGGTGGTGTGATTGACCGTTATCCTTCTTTGAAGGTCGTTACCCATCATATGGGAGCCATGCTTCCTTATTTCGTTCGGAGAATCGAATCAACCTTTAATCTACATTTGAGGGATAAGCTACCACGGCACATTTCTCAGTACTGGAACAATATTTATGGCGATACAGCCATAGACGGAACAGTTACCGCCTACCCCTGTGGTTATGCTTTTTTTGGACCTGACCGTTTGATGTACGGCTCAGACTATCCATTTGGTGCTGAGACAGGCGAGGCTTATATTAGAGACAATCTGGCCGGTGTTAAGGCTATGGATATACCACCTCAAGATATGGAGAAAATACTTGGGGGAAATGCAAAAAAACTCCTGAAGATCAAGTGAATCATTGTCTCAAGTTCATTGGGGATGATTGAAAACGAAAGGCCTGTAGGCTCTTAACAATCAGCGCCAGTGAGAAATCAACAAGCTACCAAAACTTCCAAAAGTGCAATCACGCGCCAGACAAGTTGAACCTGCTGGATGATTTGTCTTCCTCCCGGCTGTCACCATCAACCGCCGAAAATAGGTGGTAGAAAAACCACCGTGTCCCCATCCTTTAGGGATGCCTCAATGCCACCTAAAAAAGTGTGTTGTTGACCGTTTATCAAGATTTGCAAACGCCGGATAGTGTTTACCTCATGACGAAAGGCATCGCCATATTCCTCACCCAAATGTTCGATCAAATCAACGAGCCTGGTACCATCGTTCATGCCAACAGTCGTTTGGCGAACGGCAGTTAGCTCCCTAAGCTGACCGAAAAAGAGTACTTCAACATTCACTGTTTCTATTTACCTATGGTAAAGCCAAGTCCCAGCTCATCTAGCTTGGCTTTGGTGGGAATACCGGTCTTGACATCCCATCCACGTACCTGATAATAGTCTATCAGCATAGGCTCAGCTTCAAAGACCTGGCCTGCTGATGGTCCGGCAGGCATTGGTTCCCCGGTAAGCCGCTTGGGAAAAACATCGTCTTTAATACCAAACCCCTCTCGCACATTAAACATCCGTTCCAAGTTGAATATCCTCTCCCCTACTTGCCACAGATAGGCTGGATCTGAGAAATCGGCAACTCCGGTCGCTGCCGAGAGTAGCCTGCCGTACACCTCCTCACTAAGCATGCCCATTGATGGCACGAAGCTGCATAGAATGCCTGTTTCGAAGAGTGCAGTTAAGTCCTGATTCCACTTGGTCAATTCACCCTTCCCCTCGACGGCAAAACGGTCGACCTCCCTGGGTACGGGGGCACCGAATATTTCTTGAGGGGCATAACCGGTATTGTGATCCGCCCCGATGTTCGATGTCATCAAGTTGAGGCCGTGGGACTTGGCACCACGTGGGTCGTAGGCAGGCATTTCCAGCCCTTTTACTTGTATCGCATATTGCTCGGCACCATGGCCGATGCGGCGGGCTGCCTCGCGGGTACCCTCAGCCAGTATGTCGCCCAGGCCTTGCCGATAGGCAATCTGTCTGATTAGCTGCATAACCGGCTTATTATTACCGTAAGTAAGCTCCAGACCGCCGGTGTCCTTCTTGGTAATGAGGCCTCGCTCATACAGTTCATAGGCAAAGCCGATGGTATTGCCGGTAGAGATGGTATCCAGTCCCAGGTCGTCGCACAGCTTATCGGCAGCAATGGTCAAGCCGATATCGGCCAGCGCCACAGGCCCTGTAAATGCCCAGATAGTCTCGTACTCCGGCCCTTCAGACCATGCTCCGGCATAATTTCCTATCCCCATCTTGGTGATGCTCCCACAATGAAGCATGCAGCTGTAACACCTTGTCTTGCGCACGCGCAACTTATCGTATTCGGTGCGCTCTATCTGCTCCCAGTTTGGTAAGACGCCCTCTTGGAAGTTCTTGGTAGGAAACATGCCCAGGATATTGGTAAACTCCCCCATCTGTGTCCCCGATTTGGAAAAGTTTGCGAACTCGGGACTATTCTGACACTCCTTTATTTGCTCTTTTACCGCGGCGGCAAAGGCCTCTCGGTCAGCTAGCTCAATCCGTTGGTTACCCCGGATGGCAATAGCCTTGAGGTTTTTACTGCCCATAACGGTGCCACCACCACCCCGACCACAGGCACGTCGGTCACTGAATATACCGGCATATTTCACTCCCCGCTCGCCAGCCGGACCAATGCAAGCGACCCGAATATGCGGGTCGCTCAGTTCCTCGCGGATCAAGGTATGAGTGTCATCGCAATCAAGCCCCCACAGATATGTAGCATCCCGAAGCTCATATTGTCCATCATGAACCCAGAGAAAGACAGGTTTGTCAGCGATTCCCTTGACGATGATGACATCAAGTCCAGCAAACTTCATTTCCGATGCCAGATACCCACCGCTGCTGGACTTAAAATAACTGCCTGTAAGAGGTGACTTAAAGAAGACCTTATAGCGACCGAAGGACTGGGCATTTGTCCCCGCGAGAGGCCCGGAAACGAATATCAACTCGCTCTCTTCGCCCAGAGGGTCAACACCAGGTTTTAGCTCATCATACAGGAGTTTGACACCAAAGCCACGTCCACCAATAAAGTCATGGGTGAGATCCTTACTCAGTGATTCCTCAGAGAACGTACGCTCCGTCAGGTCAACTCGAAGAATGCGATTCTGATAACCTGCCATTGTTTATTCCTCCAATCTAGCAGAAAATTTATATGATAGTATCAAGAATTTCGGCTGTTCTTCAAATGATGTTTGCTATGTCGCTGATATTTATTTCCAGCATCTTAACACTTGCCAGAATACGGTCAACATTCCTGTCTACGGCTTGAATGCCACCCGAGATGTGCTTTAGTTCGGTTGCCGCTTCTTTAATGGCTTGAATCTTTTCGGTCATTCCTTTTATGTTGTATTCTTGCCCCATCCTATTACTCCTTGTGTCGCAGGTCCTTGAACCTCTTGCTCTTAACATCATATCTAGGTAAGGTATTATACTTATGAAATTCTATGTTATACCCTAAATTCGTCTTTAGACTAAGCTGGTCGACCAGTTTAGTCTTAACTAAATCAATATTACTCTCTTGCCCTGGTATCAGCTCCACTTTTAGCGTGATATTATCTATATCACCTTTCTTGGTTACTAGCACTTCATATTCATCGCCGAGTTCTGGGATACTTCTGACCACTTCCTCTATGGAAGTTGGAGCCAGCAATACCCCCTTTACCTTAGTAATATCATCAGCCCTGCCGAGAACTCCCCCCTTAATCAGCCTGAAGGTGCGCCCACACTCACATTCATCAGGACTCCATCCGATAATATCCTTAGAATCAAACCTGATGCATGGTTGAGCTATGCGGTCGAAGGCAGTGATGACCATCTTACCTTTCCTGCCAGGCTCAGTAATAAGTTCACCAGTATCGGGGTCCTCTATCTCAACTATGAACAAAGCGTCATTAACATGTAGACCAGACTGGTAGGTACACTCAAAACTCCAGGCACCTATCTCAGTAGCACCTATATGGTCATAGACTTTGGCTCCCCAAGCCTCCTCCATTCTTTTCTTAGTTGCTGGAATGCTACCTCCAGGTTCACCGGCAACGGTTATTTTCTTTATCTGTAAATCCTTAGCCGGATCTATACCAAGCTTCCTTTTGGCAACGTCAGCCATGCCCAGCACATAGGTTGGAGTCGCCATCATGGCAGTAGCTCTGAGTTCCTGCATCTTAAGTATCCGTGCCTCGGTATTTAATACGCCGCCGGAGATTACCTCGCAACCTATTTTTTCCGAGGCATAGTGAGCCTGCCAAAAGGCAATTGCGGTATGATAACCAAAGGGTAAAAAAACCCGGTCATGATTCCGGTAGCCTTGGGCATATAATATATAAGCCCAACTTTCAGCACACCACTCCCAATCCTGCCAGGTATCAGCCTGAAATACTGGCTGCCCAGTCGTGCCGCTGGTCTGGTGATATTCAGTGACCTGCTCCAGAGGTACACACAAAATATCGCCATAAGGGTACGGCTCTCTACCTTGAATACCCCTCAACATGGATTTCTCTACCTTGGGCACCTTTCTTATATCATCAAATGTTCTGATGTCGCCAGGCTCTATACCTGCATCACTGTATAGCTTGTGATAAAATTTAGAGTTCTCGTATGCCCATTTGAGTACGTTCTGAAATTTTCTGAGTTGCAACTTTTGAAGTTGTTCACGAGGCAATGTTTCTAGAATTGGATTCCAGTATTGCTCCGCTGTTTTCATTAATGTCTCCTACATTCACCCAGGTTGCCTGTGGTTAGTAGAGCAGACTTCTATTCCATCGACAGGGTCAGTCGTTATCTTGTGGTAAGCTTGACCATTTAAAACACAAACAGGTCGAGACCACCCATCATGTTCATTACAGCACCAGTCATATACTCTGCCTCATCTGACACTAGATAGGCGACAGCATTGGCAATCTCCTGCGGCTCAGCCAGGCGACGCGTGAGTATCCTGCTTTCAAGCTTCTGGCGCACCTCATCAGCAAGTGGGGCACCTGTATTGGCTACCCCCACCAGCACGGCATTACTGGTTATATTAAACCTGGCTCCCTCCAGGGCAACCGATTTGGCTAGGGAGATTAGACCCGCCTTGGCTGCGCCGTAACTAGTCTGCCCATATCCTCCCATAACCCCAGCCACCGACGTAATGTTAACAATGCGACCCCATTTATTGGCACACATATCCGCCCAGGACTCTTTAATACAATAGAAAGCAGAGTTAAGACAAGTCTTAACCTCATCGTCCCAATCCTCAATAATAATCTTATGGATGGGTACGAAACGGCCCATTTGGGCAGCGTTGTTTATTAAGATAGTGACGGCTCCTAGTTTCTGCTTAACCTCGGCGAACCCCTTTTTCACATCCTCATAATCAGTGGCATCCATCTTGATAGCTACGGAGTTTCTGCCTATCTGTTTTATTTCCTCGGCTACGGATATTGCCCCTTCAAAGTGCGACTTACCGCTAACGGCAACATCGGCTCCCAGATTAGCTAAGGTAAGAGCAATAGCTCGCCCGATTCCTTTGGGTCTCGATGCCCCGCTGACGAATGCAACTTTTCCTTCCAATGGCATGTGTCTTTTCCTCCTTCAATAAAGTTGCTGGCAGTTTAACATTGTTTTCAAGTCGTTTATTTCACACGCTCGAAAGCATAATACACCCTATCGCATACCTTGGTTTCTTTCTTGACATCTATCGGATGCGCTGGAACATCGAATACCACAAACTTAACTTCATCGCCATCTTTAAGCTCGCCCTCGGCACAATTTATGACGCGACCCAGCAGGTGCTTTATCGGACTGTCCTTGCCAAAATTAAGCCAGGCAATGATTAGCGGCAAAGGAAAGCCAAGTGGGGCCCCGGCTTGCGTTTCGGTAACGGCAACCACCGTGGCTCTCTGCGGCAGGTCCACCCATTCCAGTTCTTCAGACCAGCACTTGGGGCATATAACACCCGGTGGGAAGGCAATATGCCCGCACTTTTGGCACTTGGTCGTTGTAAACCTTCCTTCCCTGAGATTATCATAAAACTGGTAGTTCCGGTTAAATTCCCGGCATTCCAATGGCCACATATCCATTTCAGAGATATAGGTGCCCTCCAGAGCTGGAGTCCCTACTATTCTTGCTGTTTGTATGTCTGCCATCTCTATTCTCCTTATCTAAACCTTATATGGCTTACTCAACCGGCTCCGTCCCGTATATTACCACCGTATGCTGGGCACAGGTGCCGCTTAGATTATGCGCCAGAGCAATCTTGGGATCTTTAACTTGATTCGTAGCCCTCCCTTGAAGCTGCTTGCACAGCTCGAGAGACTGGCGGGCTCCGGAGGCACCAAAGGGATGCCCATGACTAAGCAGTCCGCCGTCAGTATTTATAGGACGTTCGCCGTCAATATTAACGGCACCTGAGGCTATATAATCGCCGCCTTCCCCTTTCTTGCAGAAACCAAGCTCTTCAACTTCTATAATCTCAGAGATGGTAAAGCAATCGTGGACCTGGGCCACATCTATATCTTTAGCGCTGACCTGAGCATTTTTATAAGCCACTTCAGCTGCTTTCTTCAGATGAGGCCACTCGGCCAGGGTTTCGCCTGGCCAACCTGCCGACATGCTATGTGTGGCATGCTGTCCGGTGCCACGAATATAGACCAGCGGCCTGTCAGACAGGCCTTTGGCTCTCTGCTCAGAGGCAATTATCACGGCGGAAGCGCCATCGGACAGAGGGCAGCAGTCAAAAAGACCGAAGGGGTCAGCAATTAGTCTGGCACTAAGCGCCTCATCCATGGTAAGAGTCCTTGGGTAAAAGTGCCCTTTCGGATTGGTAGCGCCATAATTGTAATTGGCTACGGCGACATGCGCCATTTGTTCCTTGGTTGTCCCATAACGTTTCATATGCATTTTGGCAATCATGGCAAAAAACGGTGGGGGTACTCCTAACCCCATGGCGGAGTCCCAGTCGTGGTCATTGACCATTAATTGTGTGTAGTTTGTTTCCCATCTCTGTGGCATATAAACCTTCTCGGCGCCTGTCACCAGAATTACCTCGGCAATGCCGCTTTCTATCATTCCCTTAGCCACAATAATTCCAGAATTGGAGCCAGCACAAAGAGTATCAATCCGGATGCAAATTGATGTCGGTTTCAATCCTAGCCTATGAGCCACAAGAGGGGCTGTGTTTAGGGCTGAGGAATGTCTTCCCGCCATTGTAGAACAAACGATGAGCCCATCGATATCTGTGGGCTTCAGTGTCGAGATATCATCAGAGCAGGCCTTGGCTGCCTCTTGGAAGAGATCAAGTATATGTGCTTCTCTTACGCCAAATTTACTCACTCCCCCACCAACTATTACGGCATTCGTCCTCTTTGTCATCTAAATATCTCCTTTTTTCGCTTAAGCTATGAAGCCTCTGAAATTACAAACCCTAAGGTCACTTAATTTTGAAAAGCTCTGTTACAAGCTTCAAATTCACGCCAATTCAGCATTCTTCTGATTCCTGGAGCACTTCCCGCAGATGGATTATATCATACGTGATTTTAAGTATTAAGAGCCAGCCTCTTCCTTTTAATCACGGTGTTGCGGGCCCGATTCCTGCACGGGCTACTAAATTCGAATGTTGGTATTTTGGGAACCTGGTATTTATCACTATAACCCCTCCAGCCTGTAGGATACCCTATCCTCCGTTATCCCGAGTTTGGCCGCAATCTCCTTCCCACCTAACCCTCCTTCTTTCAGTTTGAAGATGTCCTTCGTCTGCTTCCCTTTCTCCTTTTTCCTCTGGGCTATTTCCTTTATGTAAACCAGGTCACCCCCCACCTTTGTCTCTACAAGACCTTCTGTTTCAAGACCCGAAAAAACAGCCTCCCCCTCCTCAGTTCTGATGATAACCGTCGACCATCCTTCGGGTGAGCCATCACTACCGATGGAGACATCAGCCAGTTCGCCGGCGAAATCTTCGCAAACCAGGCAGTGCTTAGGGACACAGCTCTTAACCTCAGTTATAGGAAAGGATAATCTCTTCCCGCCAGCATATACACTAAACTCCTCCGCAACATTGAGCTTGTCTATCTGATCAACATTTAGCCCTTTCTCGTTGGCTTTTTCCATCATGCACTGGTAGTCATAATTCTCGCGGCAGAACAAGCTCACGGTGAGTTTAACCGACGAGGCTAATGGCAAGCCTTTGTGCTTGAGATATCTTACAGACTGAATATGGCAGGGCGAGCCTACGACGCAGATTTTGCTGAGACCATGGTCGATAACAGCAGACCTCAGCTCCTTCAACACCGGTACTACACCGTATTTGGTGCCGGCGGCTAATATAACATCATCTCTGGTTTTGGCGATACTGGCTACCGGCATCCAGGAATCACTGCCGACCGCCAAAGCCCCATCTATAATGGACTTACCTAACGCATAAATTAACAACGCAGTTACGATTCCACCGTCCTGGCAAGCTTTCTTTATGTCTTGCTCTCTTGTCCTTGCCACCACGATACGCTTGTATATCCCAACGCTGTCCTTCTTGCCCCAACCCAGAATATTCCCCTCTATGTTCCTTATCAAATCATGCCTGAGCATATAACAAGCTTCGTAGCAAGTACTGCAGCCGACACAGTCCATTGCCCTCTTGGACCTCGTCGGCTTACCTTCTATAAACTTAACATGTGAGGTGGGGCACGCTAAAATGCATGCCCCACAAACTGTACATATACCGGTATTTATTACTTTGGCTTCTAAGTCTTCGTAACTCGCCATAAATGTGAAATATCCCGAAAGCCGCTATTCGGTTTTAGCTTTCATCTTAGCTATCTCCTCCTCCCTTAGTTGCCTCTTGAAGATCTTCTCCGTAACAGTCAGAGGCAAGTCTTTCCTGAAGTCAACAAACCTCGGCACAGCATAAGGCGGCAGCTTCTCACGGCAATGGCCGATTATATCTTCAGCAGTCACCTTGCCTTCATACTCCGGTTTCAATCTTATGAAAGCCTTTATCCTATCGCTGCCCGGGCGCTCCGGGTCTGGAATTCCGATTGCCACCCCATCAGCAACCGCGGGATGTTCATAAAGCACATCGTCCACCAGCCTTGTGTAGACTTTAAATCCGGAAACATTTGCCATATCTTTGATACGGTCTGTGATATAGAAATAGCCGGCATCATCCATCCTCATCACATCACCGGTGGCCAGCCAGCCATCAACCAACCCTTTGCCCAGTTCAGGCCAGTAACCTTTCATAACCTGTGGGCCACGAACCCACAGCTCTCCCTCTTTTCCGGGAGATGCCTCCTCGTTTGTCTCCAGGTCTATTATTTTGACTTCTGTATCCGGCACTGGTATGCCTATGGAACCAAGGTTTTCGGCAGACACAAAACCAGTGATTTTTGAGAAGGAAGATAGGTTAATATGGGTGCCTCCACCCGCCGTCTCCGTCAGACCATAAGCCTCCGTTATCGGCATGCCGGTTTGCTGCTTGAACTTCTGGGCAATTTCTGGAGCCAGGGCAGCGGCACCGGACATGAACATAGTGTTTATCCTTCCCAGCCCTTTCGAAACCAGTATCGAGTATTGAGTGGGCACACAGGCACATAGGAAAGGCCGATATTTTGTCAACAGCTGGAAAAGTGTATCTATATCTCTTGGGTCAGGCAGCAGATACATCTTGAGCCCCCAGTAAACAGCAAAATGCATCATCATGTGGCCATACTGATGGAACAGCGGAATCGGCAACATCATAGAGGTTTTCCCTTTAACTCCTACCTTCAGGGGTTCCATGTACCACACGACATGGGTTATAGCTGCCAGTCGGTTGTAGTGAGTTAACATTACCCCCTTGGGCAGCCCGGTAGCTCCACCGGTGAATACCAGGACGGCTAAATCTGCCATCGGGTCGATTTCAACATCCGGCAGGTTGGGCTCATGGCTGGCTATCAAATCGCGAAACTGATATGCGCCCGGCACCTGCTTCAACTCTGGCTTCTCCAGCGAATAATCCATGAGAGAGGTAAGGATTATCCTCTCGATTTTGGTCTTGTCTTTTATTGAATTGACCAGTTCGATAGACATTTCAGAGCAGATTACCGTCTCAGCTCCTGAGTCGCCGATCTCGTATATCAAATCAGCGGCTTTGTGCAAAATGCTGCACGGAACATGCACCGCTCCAGCTTTCAATATCCCAAAATCGCTGATTAGGTACTGCGGGCAGTTGGGCAAGATAGTGGCTACTTTATCGCCCTTTCTTATGCCCAAATCAGCAAGTGCAGCGGCAAACCTATCTGCCTCCAGCTTCAAGTCTTTATAGCTAATTTCGTTTCCCAGATAGAAACACACAGGGTTATCAGGATACTCAGCCGCTGCAGCGTCCAGAAGGCTATGAATAGTTGCCACAGGATAAGGTTGTTTTGTCTGAGGGAGTTTATATGGTCCTAGCTTGTAACTTTTGAACCATGGTTTATCAGCCACAGAAACCATCATTTCATATTCCTTACATTTTATCTATTATGTCACCCAGACCCAATTCCTTAAGTTTCTCCGGAGTCGGCTTGCCGGTCTTTTTATCCCAGCCGCGAAATTCATAATAGGCATCCAGCGACTGGTCCAACTTCTCCACTCTATGTCCTTCGGCAGCACCTTCAGGCAATGGCTCTTCCAACAACCGCTTGGGCAGCGTATCATCAGCCCTGGTCAATCCTTCTCTTACACTGAAAGCTCTTGCCAGGTTATAGACCCTCTCTCCAGCTTTCCTGAAATCACTGACATTAAACTCCCAGCCGACGCAATTAGCTATCATATCAACCCAATCATCCGTAGCCAGGGCCATACCCATGAATTTACATGTCCCCACCGAGTCAAAAACTGTCAGGGCATCCTCTAAGTCTTTAACGACTTTAGCCTCGGCAGGATTTTCCACAATCGGGTCCTCGATTCTGCTGTCTTCAACGATGAGGAAAGGAATATCGATAAAGGCTGGGCCTTCGATATAAGCTGTGATGTGGTCGCCACCACGATTTGCCGTAGCAAATGCCAGACCGCATATCTTAGCCGCCCTGGGGTCATAGGCCGGCAACTCCAGGCCCTTAACATGCATGGCAAATCTCTCCGAGCCCTTGTCAACCTTTTCCGCCATCCTCTTTGTTCCTTCAGCTAGTAAATCTCCGATGCCTTCTCTCTTGGCTATCATATGTATAAGCTGAATGACAACATCGGCGTCTCCAAATCTCAATTCAAGCCCACCGGTATCAGTCTTGGTCAGCATTCCCCTTTCGTAGCACTCCATGGCAAAGGCTATTGTACTCCCCGTAGAGATCACATCCAGCCCATACTCGTCACACAAGTTATGTGCCAGCGTTATAGCCTCCAGACTCTCGACTGCGCACATGGCACCGAACGCGCCGATGGTCTCAAATTCCGGCCCTTCACCCTTGCAGGCATAGGGGCCGCTTTTAACTACGCTTACCCTTCCACAGCTAATTGGGCAGGCGTAACAATGCTTCCTGTCCACCAGGAGTGTGCTTTCCAGCGTAATTCCACTTATTTTTTCTATGTCAGGAAAAACCCCAGTTTGCCAGTTCCTGGTAGGAAATCCACCTCTAACATTAATCAAATCAGTGGTCATAGAGGTTCCATACGTTTCAAGTGTAATCTTCAACATACTCTCATTAACCAAGTCATAATTTGTCTTTGAGATTTTACTGAAGACGTCCTTATTTGCCACCTTGATCTCCTGTGTCCCTCTGGCAGCAATAGCTTTCAGGCGTTTTGAGCCCATAACAGTACCCAGACCACACCTCCCCGCAGCACGGTGAACATCGTTAATAATACCGGCATATCTAACTAGATTCTCACCGGCAATCCCAATGCAGGCAACATTGCAGTCCTCACCCAGCTCCTCTTGTAGCATTCTTGTCGTTTCTGAAACACTTTTGCCCCAGATATCCTTGGCATCTCTAAGCTCAGCTTTTCCATCATCGATCACCAGATAGACCGGCTTCGGTGAAATACCCTTGAAGATAATCCCATCAAAGCCTGAAATTTTAAGATAAACTCCCCAATTTCCGCCTGAATTTGCCTCGCCCCAAAAGCCGGTAAGAGGAGACTTGGCAACGACAGAATATCTTCCAGCACTCGGTGATTCCGTCCCGGTTAAAGGTCCGGTCATAAAGATCAGCTCATTGTCCGGGCCTAATGGGTCAGCACCTTTTGGCACTTCATCAAAGAGGTACTTGGTTGCCAGCCCGCTCCCACCCAGAAACATCTTGCACGCATCCTCCGAAAGAGCCTCCTCCGATATTTTCGACTCCGACAAATCAACTCTCAAGATTTTTCCCATGTAGCCAAACATAGTTGCCCCCTTTTATTCACTCGCATGTACCCTGAAAATGAGCTTTATCACGTCTCAAATTCTGCTTTGGCAATATCAAGTCGCCGCACAGGATAAATTGCCTCAAACGGCGTTTTCGTTAGGTCAAGGACTCGTCTGAGTATCTTCTCATCAGGTGCCTCCCACTCACAGAAGTGCTTGTTGTCTTTGAAGGCACAGTAGCTACACCTCCAAGTGACGTCTTTTGGCATGTAACTGGGTGCGGCCTTGGCACGTGCAATCAACTCCTCTGCAGTAAACGGTGCTGTGTGAACAACTAGAAAGCGTGGCATTGCCCTTACCTCCTTATGGTTCCCTCCCGGAATTTCTTTTAGTTAACATAGCCGAACTATGTAGGTTAAAAATCTATGGATTTTCCCTCGTACGCATAGCGGAGGAACTTTTCAGTTTCTGCAACACTAGGCACTCTGGCACTAACAATCAATGAACCATCCGCCATAGCATTGTCTATTAGTTTATCCATAGAACTATCAAGCTTATCAACTGGTATACCCAACTCTTTGAGGCTCAACGGCTCCTTAATACTGTTAGCCAGTCCTCGTATCGCCCGGGCTAGAACCAGTCCTGCTTTTTCCCCCTTTGGTATATTAAGCTTAAGGGCATAACTTATCTCCGCCCAGATATCTTCACGAATGTCTCCAACGAACTCAATAGTATAGGGCAATAGCAACCCCACAGCCCTACCATGTGGCACGTGGAATACAGCCCCCAGAGAATGGCCAGTAGCATGTGCCATTGCCGTGAGCGAATTGGTAAAGCCGATACCGGCAATAGTGGCAGCATTATGCATCTTCTCTCTGGCTTCCATGTCCTGCCCATCTTTTACGGCTCTGGGAAGGTATTCAAAAACAAGCTGAATAGCCCTGATACAAAGGCCATCAGTAAAATCGTTCTTCCAGGTACAGCTAAATGCCTCCACAGCATGGGTCAGGACATCCATGCCTGTACTCGAAGTAAGCCCCGCAGGCATTGCTGCAGCAAGGGCAGGATCCACAATGGCTATATCAGTGGCAATCTCGCGGTTGATAAGGCTTAGCTTCCTCTGGTCATCTGTGTCGGTAAGCACTATGGCAAAGGTTGCTTCGGCACCTGTTCCTGAAGTTGTGGGTATACAAACAAGTTTGCACTTTGCACCTAGCCCCAAATCTGAAATGAACGGGTTTATCTCTTCTGCCTTCAAGTCTGGCCTTTCGTATTCTACCCGCATTGCCTTAGCTGCATCCATAACTGAGCCCCCACCCACCGCCACCACCAAGTCCGGCCCGTACTGGTTCATTAAGGCCACGCCTTTCTTTACCGTCTGGAGCGATGGGTCGGGCTCAACCTCGTCAAAAACGTTACTTTTGATTCCCGCCTGAGAAAGCTGCTCCTTTACCTTGTCAACGAAGCCCAAACTTACTATATTTTTATCAGTGACTATGAAAGCTGACTTTCCCTGCAACTCAGCCAAACGAGTTAGCGCATCTTGCCCAAAAACCACCTCAGGAACAACAAAGTACCACATAGCTATCTCCTCTACAAAAGTTCAAAGGCCTGAAGTCACCTAAATTCAGTTCAAAGTTCGATTCTAGTTAATCAGGGAAAACGGTTTCGAACGTGGTCATACCGTTCACAAACTCTACGGCGGCTCTGGGCATCCTCATGATTTGCGCCATGTCCCCCTTGACTTTCAGCCTACCCGTCATCATCGCCTGGACAGAGTCTACTTTTTTGTCCAATATCTGCTTCATTATGGCGAAGGGGCCACAGATTCGATATTTCGGTGACTTCTCATTTTCATCTTTGACTATACAAGCGGAACGGCAGTCACCATGCCAAAGGTCGAAGTAGACAATGATTCTTTGCTTAAAAGTTGCGTCCGGCTCAACGATGATGTACATATCTCCTTCCCAATTCTTGGCTGCCTCCTTGTAAATCTGGCTGCTGTTGAGTTCTTCGCATACCTTATCTGCCCATTCCTGTGATCCGAACAAAATAGCCATTTTCAAACCTCCTAAAGAACTTCACTCCAAATTATAGCATTCTTCTGAGTCAATCTAGAGTTATTAAATAGCCACTCCCACCCCCCTTCTGCATCTCAGCACTGACTTTTTAAAAAGCAAAGATTCCAGGTTTCAAAGCCCATCTCGAGAAGGAGTAAACTGCCCTACTTCAGCACCGTTATGCTCGAAATCTTCAGCAATGTTAATAGATTACCACTGGCCTTGAGTTTCCCGGTAAGTATAGCTTTTATCGGACTAAGTTGCCCCGAGCTAATGTAAGCCAGGTTTTCAAATCCAGCTTCCATGCATGCTGTTGGCTCATCAACGGCATCATTCTGTATCTCTACCTCGCCCTGCTTGAAATGAAGCGTAATAGCCACACCACTGGTAGCCTCCCTTATAACTACACTGGCCTTCAACCTCTCAACGCTTCTATACTTTTTGGGGTCTTTTAGATTCCCGTCTATTATCTCCTTGAGCATCTCACCCAGACCATTGAGTTCCTCTCCCTGTTTTATCTTTATTCCTGCCATCTTTAATCGCCCCCATTCAAAAGTATTTCTCTTCTTTGAAACCAACTATTATCTCCTATAGCAGCATATATTATGTCAACCACGAACAAATTGAGCTTGAACAGCAGACTTTAAACAAAGTATACGCCAAAGCTGTTGCGAAAGCCAGATGCCGTGATTATTGCCGAAGGTGCAATGCCAGTAGCACATTATATCCCCGGGGCTGGAGAAAAGAACGTGGTCGATAAATAATCAAGAGACTTCCTCAGTGAGATGTTTATTATGAATAAATTAAGCTACACCCGAGCATAGCCAAATATGGTTGTCCTCTTATTCCCTTTAGTGCTAAATTCATCCCATTTTGCTATCATATTTCCGTACCCCACCTAAAGGAGGCAATATGGAAAGTCACTACAAATACCAGAGTTTTATTCCCCAATATTATAATGTAACTACGAAACTGATAGATGAAATGGTAGAAAAGGGGTTGGGTGATAAAGTGGCTGTATACTACCAGGATAAGACCTATACCTTCAGTGAAATGCAAAGCCTGATAAATAAGGTAGGAAACGCGCTGAAGATTCTCGGCGTGCATATGGAAGAGCGTGTAATGCTGGTCATGTACGATTGCCCTGAAGCTATGGCCAGCTTTTATGGCGCCATAAAAATCGGAGCTATTCCTGTACCGGTTAACTACATGTACACCATGCACGACTATCGCTATCTGCTGAACAATAGCCGGGCACGAACTCTTATAGCCGATGAGGATTTTATTGAGGAGATTGAAGGCTTCAAGGACAGGTTTCTATATCTGGAAAACACTATCATCGTAGGCAAGAAAGCAAGGGCTTATCATATCTCATTCTACGACATCGTTAACCGCTGTTCCGATAAACTTGATGTGGCTTATACCACCTTCGAGGATACCGCTTTCTGGGGTTACACCTCCGGCAGCACCGGCGTTCCTAAAGCCGCTGTTCACCTTCAACATGATGTCTTCACTTGCATTGACAGCTACGCCAAGGGGATACTGGGGCTTACCCAAGACGACATACTCTTCTCGGCATCAAAATTCTTTTTTGCCTACGGATTGGGTAACAGCTTCTTTTATCCCCTCGGCATCGGAGGATCGGTAGTTCTGCTCCCTGACCGGCCCCGGCCAGAAGCCATATTCGCCACCATCAATCATTATCATCCCACAGCATTTTTCGGCGTGCCAACGCTGTACTCCAATATGCTGAGAATAGAAGACGCCGAGAAAAAATACGACCTCTCCTCCCTGCGCATTTGTACCTCAGCGGGTGAGGCTCTGCCACAGGAAATTTTCCATGAATGGAAAAGACGGTTTGGTATAGAAATCCTGGATGGCATAGGCTCCACTGAGCTGTTACACATTTTTATTTCAAATCGTCCGGGTGACGTCAAGCCGGGAAGCTCGGGCAAAATAGTACCGGGATATCACGCCAGGATTGTCGATGATAATGGTGAAGAAGTGCCTGGCGGTCAAATCGGTACGCTCCAGGTAAAGGGAGAATCAACCGCAGCCTATTACTATCGCCAGCACGATAAGTGGAAAACCTCCATGCTGGGAGAGTGGTTTGATACTGGAGATAAGTATTATAGGGACGCCGAAGGTTACTACTATTACTGCGGCAGAGGCGATGACATGCTCAAGGTGGGTGGCATTTGGGTCTCCCCTATCGAGGTCGAAGATGCCTTGATTTCCCACCCCGCAGTGCTCGAAGCCGCCGTAGTTGCTAAGAAGGACGAGCATAATCTAATCAAGCCCAAGGCATACATAGTGCTGAAAAAAGGTCACCAGCCATCCGAGGATCTGTCCAAGGATATTCAAGCATTTGTAAAGAAAAACATAGCGCCTTATAAGTATCCCAGGTGGATAGAGTTCGCTAAAGACCTTCCCAAGACCAGCACCGGCAAGATAATGCGCCACAAGTTAAGGGATTAGTTACCAATATTCGAGAGTCAGGAGCTGATTTCTGAGGTGCATGAGCTAGTGGAACCAGGCTTGAATTCTAAGGGCAGGAAACTTGACAGGGTTTGAAAAGGTAGATATATTATTAGGCAGCCCGGGGAGTTATCTGGAGAAATCCCGGATAAATGTCAGCTCTTTGATAAGTTACCTATTTTTGATCGCTTGCTTTTTAGTCTAGTAGAGCAGACTTCATCAAAGGCAATAAACCAGGCGTCCTGCCCTATTGCGCAGCTTTTAAGTTAGTCATTTAAAAGGAGGAGGTTAAACTATGAGTATAAGAGAAGGACTCCTGAAACTGGTAGGGTCAGAGAAGTTCACCGATGACCCCAAGGTTCTAAAGGAATATTCTACGGACTTCAGCCTTGCACCATCGGGAGTGCCGAACTATGTTGTAAAACCCAAAAAGACTGAAGATGTTCAAAGGGTCATCAAATTCGCAAATGAGCATTCAATACCTGTAATTCCTGTAAGCTCCAGCGCACATTTTTATGGCACTACTATTCCAAAACAAGGTGGCATCGTCCTGGACCTAACCGGAATGAACAAGATATTCGAAATCGATGAGCTTAACAGAAGGGTTAGGATAGAAGCCGGGGTAACCTGGGAGCAACTCACAAGCGAACTAGGGAAAAAGGGCTTCAGAATGATAATGCCGCTATTACCTCACCCCTTGCGTTCTGTGGTTACCGACTATCTGGAAAGAGAAATGCCTACCAATACGGTGTATGATTACGGTGAACCCCTCCAAGGCATGGAGGTGGTTTGGCCCACCGGAGAAATCTTCAGGACTGGTTCTGCCAGTGTAACCGGCTACCCTGATTCGCCGTCAAAGGGTGGCATGCCGTCTGGACCAGGTTTGGACTTTTACCGCTTACTCCAGGGCGCTCAAGGCACAATGGGGGTAGTAACCTGGGCAAACTTGAAGATTGAATGCCTGCCTAAGATAGACAAGATTCTTTTCGCTCCTGTTCGTGAACTCGACTACGCTATCGAGTTTCTGTATAGAGTTCTGAGAATTAGAATAGGTCAAGAGTGCCTTCTCTTAAACAACACCAACTTGGCTACCGTAATCGCAGACGATTGGTCTACTGATTTCGAAAAGCTGCGTGCCTCCTTACCACCCTGGACCCTGATTTTAGTAATAAGTGGAATGCAGAGAGACCCAGAGGGGAAAATACAATATGAGGAGCAAGCACTAGACAAGATTCTAAGAAATGAATTTCCGGAAATTCACCTTGCCAACAATCTCCCCGGATTCCCCAGCCTGGGCAAGAAACTACTACCAATGCTTCGCAAACCGTGGCCCAAAAAAGTTACCTACTGGAAGAAACGGTATAAGGGTGGATGCCAGAGCCTTTTCTTCATCACCAAGCCTACCTCAGCTTCAAAATTCATCACTAAGATTGAGGAAATAGCTGCTAAACACGGTTACCCGATAAGCGATATCGGAGGCTATCTACAGCCCATAGAGCATAACCGAGCTTGCCATTTGGAATTCAACTTCTTCTATGATCCGGCCAGCCACTCGGAGGCAGAAAGAGTTCGAAGCTTATACGATGAAGCTGCCAAGATTTTGCTGAGCGAAGGAGCTCTTTTCACCAGGCCTTATGGGGAGGAATTGACCAAGCTCGTATACGAGAGAGCAGCCGATTATACCATGACGTTAAGAAGGGTGAAGAAGATATTCGACCCCAACAATATTATGAACCCCGGAAATCTGTGCTTCTAAGGAGGATAAAATGCCTAAATCGAAAGTGAGCCTTGATGTAACGCAAGTAGAGAACTTTATCTTTGATATGAGTAGGTGCATCAAATGTAAAGGATGTACCTGGGTGGACCACATATACATGCCAGGTGTGAAGTACAGCACAAGATGCCCCAGCGCCACAAAGTATTTGTTTGATTCCTATGGCGCGTATGGGAAAATGAGAATCGGGCTGGCATTGGTCGAAGGCAGGCTAGACTACTCGGATGAACTCTTAAAGATACTTTATGCCTGCACCCTCTGCGGCGCTTGCGATGTGGGCTGCAAGCGGAACCTTGACCTGGAAATAGAGCTTACCCTCGAGGCGCTCAGAATAAAGGCAGTAAAAGATGGCAAAGGCCCTATGCCTGAACACAAAAAGATTGCCCAGAAAATAATGAAGCAACATAACTTCTTCGGCTCTCCTCACGAGAATCGAAGAAAGTGGCTCCCCAAAGAAATCAAGCCTTCTCCGAAAGCCGATGTGCTCTACTTCGTTGGCTGCTCTGCTTCTTATATCCATCCCGAGATAGCCCAGGCAACGGCGAAGATACTAGATGCTTCCGGGACTCCATTTATGCTGCTACCTGACGAGTGGTGTTGCGGCAATATGCTCTATTCCGTGGGGATGATTGATGAAGCACGGAAGTTGGCTAAGCGTAATATTGACGCTGTTAGGAAAACCGGCGCCAAAACACTTCTGACCAGTTGCGCTGAGGGCTACCGAATGTGGAAGGTTGATTACCCCAAGATACTAAATATGTCAACTGCCGACCTTGGTTTCAAGGTGGTACATCTTACAGAGTATGTAGACGAATTAATCAAAAAAGGCGCTCTAAAACTTGCTAATAAGATTAATTTGCGACTTACATACCACGACCCGTGTAGCTTGAGCCGGCTTAGTGAACCGTGGGTACCGTGGAAAGGAGAACGCGGATTATGGGGAGTGGTGAATCCTCCTCTAGAGCGTAGACGAGGTACTAACGGGATTTATCAGCCGCCGAGGGATACTCTGAATTCTATCCCTGGAGTAGAGCTGGTGGAAATGCCCCGTATGAGAGAGAATGCTTTTTGTTGTGGAGCCGGCCGTGGAACTAAAGAGGCATTCCCAGAATTTGCTTCATGGGCAGCAGAGCAAAGGTTAGTAGAGGCAAAAGAAGTAAGCGCTGAAGCTATCGTCTCAGCCTGTCCCTGGTGCAAGGACAATTTCGCCAAAGCCGCTAGCAATAACGGCGGAAGCTTGAAGGTACTCGACTTCTCGGAACTCGTACTCTCATCGATTGGAAGCACAGGTAAAAGGAGGTAAGTCATGGCTATATCTAAAGAAGCATATAAAGTACTGGAATCTATCGTCGGTGCTGAATATATTTCGGCTGACCCGGCAATTTGTGAGGGTTATCGGGCTGGACCGGGAGGATATGAGTGTGGCTTGGGATATGAGAGGGTGATGACCAGGGTCCCGGGCTGTGTTGCCATGCCACGAACCACAGAGGAGGTTCAGAAAATAGTAAAGGCTTGCAACCGCTATAAAATTCCGTATGTGCCATATAGCACCGGATTCTATGGCCCCCGCTCTCATCCACATGTCTCTGATGCCTTGCTTATAGACCTAAAGAGAATGGACGATTTCGAGATTGATGATAAGCATCTCTACGCCGTTGTCGGCTCTGGGGTTATCTACTCGCAACTCCAAGAAGAGGCAATGAAAAGAGGACTATATATTGTTATTGGTGGGGGCGGCTCGCAAGTGTCCGCTATTGCCAATATGATAGGTGATGGATGGTCACCACTCAGCTACCGCGTTGGTCTACCTCATCGACGGATACTGGGAACTGAGCTCATCTTGCCTGATGGCGAACTGGTCAGGCTAGGTTCGTTAGCTTTCCAGGATGACTCTTTCTGGAGTGAGGGGCCAGGGCCAGACCTCAGGGGCTTGCTGCGAGGTTTCACCGGGCATAGAGGATTCCTTGGAATTGTAACTAAAATGGCTATAAAGCTGCTGCCATTCCAACCGGAAAGGCTTGTGCCAAGTGGCATCTCACCACATACCAGCCTGCAGCTTCCCGTCAATAGAGTAAGGTGGATCAATTTTACTATGCCCAGCAAAGATGCCATGAGACAAACCATGGTTGAGATGGCAAAAGCAGAGATAGGAGCCGGAGTCACTAAGGTACCAATATTCTGGCGCGTGATTGCCCGTGCGAAGTCTAAGGAGGAGTTCTGGGAGCTGTGGTCAAAGGAGACTGAAGAAACAATCAAAAACTTCCATGTTCTTCGCGTATTGCTCATAGGATTTACTTCGGAGGAGCAGCTTGAATACGAAGAGCGAGTATTGATGGATATAATAACTCCACTCGGAGGTGAAGCACGGCGAACCCGTCCGACGGACGAATCCTGGTTCAAGAATGCAGACTCGGCTGGTATGTGGCTTATGTGTGGTGGGTATGTTTCCGTGGATTATGTCATAGAAACGCTTGAGCACTCGATACCCCATGGCGAGAACTACGCCAAACTGAAGAGGAATTTTACGCCGCCGCTGATGCCTGATTATGGGGACCCGGGCTGGTTCCAAAGCTTTGAGCTAGGCCATCAGGGCTACTCTGAGTTTCTTGTCTACTGGGACCCAGACGAAAATACCGACGGCGTTGACCAGTTCTATCTGGAAACATCTAAGGAAAACATAAGAAAGCGCTTCTATACCTCGCTCCTGGGTTCGCACCAGCCCCTCTACTTGACAGGGCCTGCATACGGACCAAACTATCATAAATGGCTCTTGAAAATAAAGGACGAGTTTGACCCGCAGTTTATCTGCCACCCACCTGTGCCTCTAAACCATGACGTATTTGTAGAGCGGGCCAAGTGGTTGCATCCGCAAAAGGATTGGGAAAGCCCAGAATTACCTAAGCTGTCGTAATCCTGCTGGTATGCAGAGGTATAACTATCAGAAGGCTTGAATAATTACCAGCGGCAGCAGGACACTTGTCTTCTTTTATCGTTACGTCTTATCGAAACCGAGGAGATAGCCAGTGGCCAAGACAGAGATGATGTGCCCATTTTCGAATAAGGTGTGTGAGGAATGCGCCCTCTACAGGGGCAGGCATTACTTTTTGTGTTTCTGCGAAAAATACCGTGGACATCTTAGTAAACCGGGAACGGGCACCAAGGCAGATTTTCCGTTCACCCCCGGAGCAAGAGCAAATCAGAAATTTGAAATACCGTTAAAAATCCCAGCTAGTGCCATAGACCCGTTTGCCATTGACCCCGAAAGTCGTCAAAAGAAGACCTGATTCAGAATGCTAATCGAAGGTAAGTTTAGTGTGAAGGCACCTATTCAAAAGGTATGGGATTTTCTACTTGGTCCAGGGATACCGGCTTCCTGCATTACGGGCACCGAGAAAAGGTATTGACAATCATCACCAAATGTTACAAAATGTGTAGCACCTAGATATGCCAGGGATGCGAAGGTTACGGAAAATAAGACCTAAATAATACGGTATAGAATATGGCATATCTTGAGTTCTTTATTATTTTAGGTCGAGAAGATTAAGAAAGATAACAAGGGAGGTGCCGAATAAGTTCAATATAATAACGCTAGCAGACTAAAGAGCCCAATATAGATTAAGGAGGTTAAAGAAACATGGCTAAAGACCTAGTTAGCACATTAGCTGATTTGAAGGAACAAGAAGCTCTTAAGATCGTTGAAGGCAGGCTGAGTGCTGGTGAAGAGCCACTCAAAATTCTGGAAGATGCCAGGAAAGCTATGGAACTCGTGGGCAAGCGCTTTGCCAGCAGCGAGTATTTCATGCCCGACCTGGTATACTCCGGTGAGATACTGAAAGCAGTAACCGACATGGTTAAGCCGAGGATGAGCAAGGAAGCGGAGATTAAGCGTGTGGGCAAGGTTGTTTTTGGCACTGTTGCCGGGGATATACATGATATCGGCAAGGATATCGTCGTCTTTATGCTCGATGTTAACGGTTTCGAGGTATACGACCTGGGCGTGGATGTCCCGGCGCAGAAGTTCGTGGAAAAGATAAAAGAGAGCGGTGCCCCTATTGTTGGCTTAAGCGGCTTTTTGGCGTTGGCTTTCGATTCAATGAAACAGACTATAGAGGCCATACAAGCTGCCGGCTTGAGAGACAATGTGAAGGTCATGATTGGCGGTGGCCAAATCAGCGAGGAGATAAGGAAATATACCGGCGCTGATGCTTACGGCCTGGATGCTATGGCAGGGGTATCCCTGGCCAAGAAATGGGCCGGCGCTGGATAAGAATCCTTAGCAAAGATATACAGGAGGAAATAAAATATGGAAAAGAAATGGGAAGATATGACATCAGATGAAAAGCAGGAAGCCCTGTTTCAAGGGTGGCTTTCACCACAGGGCGTAGAGTTTGCCAGCCCCGAAGCCGAGAAGTTATACAAGGAGAGAGCAACCAGGATAAAAGATGCTATTCAACTGAAGAAATTGCCTGACAGGGTGCCGGTCTTTCTAATTCCTAGCTTTGCCCCCGCTTATTATTCCGGATTAACCCCTCACGATGTCATGTATAACTATGACAAAATCGCACCGGCATGGAAAAAATTCTACACGGACTTTCAGCCGGATGCGCACGGTGGCCCCTTTGTGCCTAGCCCGGGGAAATTCGTTGAGATTCTTGACTTCAAATTATACCAGTGGCCCGGCCATGGGGTTCCGCCTGAAACCACTTACCAGTGTATTGAAGGCGAATACATGAAGGCGGATGAATATGATATCTTGATTCATAACGCGTTGTACTTCTTATACTACATCTGGCCGTCGCGCGTATTCGGAGCGCTGGAGCCCCTCCAGACACTGCCTCCTCTCGCCGGACTAACCGAAATGTATGGAGTTAGCCTTCCTTTTATTCCCTATGGTCTACCTCCCGTTAAAGCCGCCTATAAGGCTCTTCTTGAAGCCGGCGATGAAGCCCTGAAATGGATAGGGGCTGTCGGTGCTTTCCTCCACGAGATGCCCGCATTAGGATTTCCCGCCTACCAGGCTGGCGCTACCAAAGCTCCTTTTGACGTGATTGGCGATACCCTCAGGGGAACTAGAGGTATAATGCTGGATATGTACCGGCAGCCGGATAAGCTCATCCAGGCCATGGAAGCACTAACGCCAATGTTTATTCAGCTGGGAGTAGGCGCAGCAAAACAGAACGGATGCCCCCTGATTTTCATGCCCCTGCACAAGGGCGCTGATGGTTTCCTCTCCGATGAGCAGTTCAAGAAATTCTACTGGCCTACCCTTAGAAAGGTCATCATGGGCTTAGTTGATGAGGGAGTGGTACCATTTATTTGGGCTGAGGGAGGCTATAACTCGCGCCTGGAGGTTATCCGGGACTTACCTAAAGGTAAGACTGCATGGTTGTTCGACCAGACAGATATGGCTAAAGCCAAGAAAGCACTGGATGGCATTGCCTGCGTCGGCGGCAACATGCCCATGGATTTGTTGACCGTAGGCACACCCGAGGACTCGAAAGCTTACGCCAAGAAACTCATCGATACTTGCGGCAAAGGCGGCGGTTATATCATGGCCAATGGTGCGTTCTTCGATGAGGTCAAGTTTGAGAATCTCAAGGTGATAGTTGACACCGTCAAGGAATACGGCGTATACAAATAGATACTCGACGGGCTGAGGTTATAATGGTGGAGGAGAGGCTGTGTATCGGGGCCATGCTGATGGCATGCTATCGCCACTGGCAAGGCCCCGAAAGAGAAATACATGCCTGCAATTCGTGATATCCCCCTGAGCTTGAAGACCGGGGAAGTGCTGCGACGGCAGGGATTCAGGGGACATTCTAAAATCAGGCCTGAGATAAAAAATCTAATTCTTGAACTACTAGCCACTGTGGAGAACACTCATCTCCTGGAGCCAGCGGTGGCCTATGAATACTATCAGGTAACCGGGATGAGCTCCGGCCAAGTATCGCTGGAGGGTGACAAAGCGATACACGGCTCATTACTACCCACAATCTTCCCGGAGGCAAAAGAGCTTGCCGCACTCGTTTGCACCATCGGCCCCAAGCTGGAAAAACAGGTAACAGACTACAGCAAAAGCGGCGAGACTCTGCGCGGGATGATTCTGGACGGCATCGGGAGCGCCGCCGTGGACATGCTGGCTCCAGAAGCCTGCAGACTCATCGCCAGCCGGGCCACATCGCACGGGCATCAAACAAGCAGTCCTGTTAGCCCGGGTTGGCCTGGCTTGCCCCTTACCGAGCAGTGGAATTTATTTGAACTGGTCAACACACAAGAAATCGGCGTGAGCCTGACCGCCTCAGGAATAATGGTTCCCCGCAAATCAGTTTCCATGGTCATCGGCATAGGACCACAAATGGCAACGTGGACACGAGCTGAAGTCTGTACCCGCTGCAGTCTCAGGAAAACCTGTCCTTATAGAATCCAGGCATAAGTGGAGCAACAAGATAAAAGCCAAGGCAGAAAGAGAATGACCGCTTGTACAATTGATTTTGAGCCGGTAGGTCGAAGAGGGGAATGTCAAAACAACGAGTCCCTTCTGGCTTGTGCTCGCCGGCTCGGCGTGGGTATCAGTAGCGTATGCGGAGGCAAGGGAACATGCCACTCATGCAAGGTTCAAGTTCTAAGTGGCACTGTCTCAAAACCAACGCCTAACGAGCGGGAGGCATTTACATCCCAAGAACTGAAGGAGGGCTGGCGTCTAGCCTGTCAGACTTATCCTCTTAGTGACTGCAAATTGACTGTGCCACCCGAGTCGATGACCACCACCCAGCGAATCCAGGTAGAGGGATTAGAGGTAAAAGTTCATCCGGAGCCGCCTGTTCGAGCCTACCGCATTCAGATGGAAGCTCCATCGTTGTCGGCACCAGACGCTGATGCCGACCGTTTGCTCCAGGTGCTAAACCAGCAACACCAATTAAACTGCGGCAAAATTGACATTAATGTCCTGCGTGTCCTTTCCACACAAATACGTTCTTGGAACTGGGAGTTCCAGGCTGTAGTCCGCAATGACGAAGTAATAGCTCTTCTTCCCCAGTCAAGCCACCAACTGGGGTTAGCCATAGACCTGGGCACAACCAAGATTGCCGGCTATCTGATTAATCTGAGCGATGGCCTGACTTTAGCAGCCAAAGGGGTCATGAACCCCCAAATCAGCCACGGAGAGGACATCATCAGCCGTATTACTGGTGTCGTACACTCGCCGGATGATGGCATGCTGTTACAAAAGCTGGCTGTCGAGGCAATCAACGGACTTTGCGCTGACCTGTGTGCCGAAGCTAACGCCGGCATAGAGGAGATTGTCGAGGCAGTAGTAGTCGGCAATACCGCCATGCACCACCTTTTCCTCGGTTTGCCAGTAAAACAACTGGCTCTGTCTCCCTTTGTCCCTGCGGTTAGCAGGGCTGTGGACGTTAAGGCTGGCGACCTGGGCTTGCATATTTCTCCCGGGGCATATGTTCACTTGCTGCCCAACATCGCCGGTTTCGTTGGTGCCGACCATGTAGCCATGTTGCTGGCAACTGAAGTACTGCCAGCCAAAATACCAGTAGTGGCTCTGGACATCGGGACTAATACCGAGGTTTCTCTGATACATGATGGGAAGATTACTTCCACCTCCTGTGCCTCGGGTCCAGCATTCGAAGGCGGTCATATCAAGTATGGTATGCGGGCTGCCACTGGCGCTATCGAACGCCTACGAATTGTAGATGATATCATACAGTACCAGACGATTGACGGAGCACCACCAATCGGCATTTGCGGGTCTGGTATACTAGATGCCCTATCCCAGCTTTATCTGACTAAAGTCATCGATGAAGGCGGCAGAATAACGGACAACCACCCTCGTGTTCGTACCTACAAAGGGCAACGCGAGTTTGTATTGGTTGGTAAAGAAGAACGAGGAGGGAAGCCAGCCATCACTATCACTCAGCACGATATCAGAGAACTGCAACTGGCCAAGGCTGCCATCCGCAGCGGTATCCAGACACTTTTAGAAGCGAGCGGCTGCCCTGAAGACAAAATTAAGCAGGTGATTATCGCCGGAGCCTTTGGCACCTACATCGATGTGGCCAGTGCGGTAACAATTGGCATGTTGCCATCACTGCCTCTAAACCGTTTCCAACAGGCAGGAAACGCTGCCGGCATGGGAGCCAAACTGGCACTGATTTCCCTTACCAAGCGAGCTGAGGCGCAGGTTGTTGCCTCCCGAGTCAAGTACATTGAATTAGCCGGTGCTCCTGGCTTTGATCAGACCTTCATCCAGGCGAGTTACCTGGGACAATACAGGATTATAGACGGTAAAAGGGAGGAAATCGACTGATGGAAACGATAGTGTCAAGCCCCACAAAAGAAGTAATAATCGGTGATGCCCAACCCACAGTGCTTATCGGCGAGCGTATCAATCCTGCCGGGAAAACAAAACTTCAAGAGGCTCTGAAGGCGGGCAACTTGGATATTGTACGCAGTGAAGCCCTGGCTCAAGTACAAGCCGGGGCTGACATTCTTGATGTTAACGTAGGCACATTCGGCGTGAACGAGGTAACACTGCTCCCCCAGGCAGTGCAGGCAGTGATGGACACCGTAGATATACCTCTATGCCTTGACAGTAATAATCCGGCGGCTTTGGAAGCAGCTCTCAAAATCTACAAGGGCAAACCGCTCATCAACTCTGTTAGCGGTGAAGAACACTCCTTAACCAGGGTTCTACCTATGGTGAAAGAATATGGAGCAGCAGTCGTTGGTTTGGTACAAGACGATGATGGTATACCAAAGGATGCAGGACGTAGGGTAAGCATTGCCCATAAGATAGTGGAGCGTGCTGAGGCAGCTGGTATCGCCCGAGAGAACATTGTCATTGATTGCCTGGCTTTCGCCGTAGGAGCCGATACCAGCTCTGGACCGGAAGTCATAGAAGCCATTCGGAGGATTAAGGCTGAATTGGGAGTGAACATGACACTGGGAGCCAGCAATATCTCTTTTGGCTTGCCTGACCGCGGCTTGCTCAATAATGCCTTCGTAGCTATGGCTGTTGCCGCAGGTATCACCTGCCTCATCACAGATGCAGCCAAGGTGCGACCAGCCATTGTGGCCACTGACCTCATCCTGGGTCGCGATAGACATGCCAGACGTTACATTGAAGCTTACCGGCAACGCCAGAAGCAGTAGAGCTGGGCAGAAAAAAGAGCTTTAAGGAGCAAGCGGTTCACTTAACAAATCCCTTGATATCCTCTATCACCCAGTCTAAGCCTATTTGCCCCAGCTTCTCCGTTGTAGGTATGCCTTGAGGAGAATAGCCAAGGGCATCATAATACTCATCCAGAAGCGTATCCAGCTTCCGTACTACCTGTCCCGTAGCTGGGCCAGCATTCTTTAAGGGCTCGGTTAGCATCCTGGCAGGGAGGGTGTCATCCTTGCGACTGAACCCATCACGCACATTAAACGAACGCTCAAGGCAAAGAATTCTTTCCCCTATCAGGTCCAAATAGGCCGGGTCACTAAACTCGTTGAACCCAGTAGCTGCCACAAGGAGCTTCGCACGTGACTCGGGAGTAAGCCCGGTAGCAGGCGTAAAGCTGCACTGAACAACCGAGTCTTCCACTGCCTGTGCTATTTGGTTGCGGGCAATGTCTTTGCCCTTGCCTTCATCAGCAAATCTATCCACCTTGCCAGCTAGTTCTTCCCTAGGTCGACCATACATATGGTTGGCACCTATGTTTGAAGTAGCAAACATTAGTCCATAGCCCTTAACAGCGCGCGGTTCATAGGCTGGAATCTCAAGGCCCTTGACATGCATAGCATAGGCTTCAGCACCCTTGCCAATATGTTCGGCGGCTCGTTTGGTACCTTCACCAAGCAACTCTCCAAACCCTTCCCGTCTGCCAATCTTCTCCACTAGCTTTAGCATATCGCCATGGTTACCCCAGGTAAGGTCAAGTCCATCGGTATCTTTCTTGGTAATTATCCCTCTTTCAAATAGCTCGCAGGCGAAGCCAACAGCGCTACCCGCGCTGATAGTATCCATGCCGAGCTTGTCACAGAGGGAGTCTGCCGCTATTATAGAACCCAAATTAGTATTGGCCCAATTGCCACCCAAAGACCAGATGGACTCATAATCAGGTCCTTCGCTAAAGGCGCCGGCATAGGGGCCTTCAGTTACCCTGCGTTCTTGACCGCACTTTGTCATACAGCCATAGCAACCATTGTTCCCGACCTTTATCTTAGCGAATGCTTCATCGCTTATCTTCTCGACACCTTCAAGATGTCCCTCCTGAAAGTTCTTCACCGGGAATATACCCATCTTCTCAAAGCCTAAGGTCAGGTATGATGTTCCAAAATCGGTCATCTGAATCCGCCGGGGACTTGTCCTTAAGCCTTCGATCTGCTCCCTGGCTAAACTTTTGAATTGCTGCGAGTCATATACACCGAGTGGTCCGGATGAGTTGACAGCTATAGCCTTTAAGTTTTTGGCTCCCATCACGGTACCCACGCCAGTACGCCCACCACAGCGGAGCTCGCTAATAACTATGGCATAGCGAACCAGCTTCTCCCCAGCTGGCCCGATACAAATAGTCTTCGTTGAGTTGCCATGCATCTGCCGCAGTTTCATTTGAGTTTCTTCAGTATCCAGCCCCCAAATTTCATCCGCATCCAGCATATGAACCCCATCGCCATCAATATGGATATAAGTTGGCTTCTCAGCCTTACCTTCTAATATTACCCCGTCGAAACCAGCGAACTTAAGGAAGGCACCGAAGTTGCCACCTGCGATAGATTTAGCTATACATCCAGTGATAGGGCTCTTGGTTACTACAGCTATTCTGGAAACAGACATGGCGGTAGTAGCACCAAGGGGCCCCATCATGAACAACAATTTGTTGTCCGGCCCTAATGCGTCTACCCCAGGCTTAAGCTCGCTGTAAAGATACTTAACAGCAAGACCTCGCCCCCCAAGGAAATCCTTCATCAATTGCTCAGGTATATCCTCGACTTGGCTCCTACGGTTACTTAGATTAATACGCAAAAGCTTGCCAGTATAACCACGCATTTTTCACCTCCAAAGTTAATATTAGCCGGGTGAGTACTAGCCACCCATAATGAAGTTTAAGATGATAAGCTCGTCGTTGTCCTGCACAGGAGTATCTATGTCCACAGGATAAATACCATCGGACTTTAAATAAATGCCAAATATTCGAAGTAGCTTCCCCTGCCTATCGAACAGGTGGTTTTTGATATCGGGAAATCGCATCTCAAGGCTCTTAATGCATTCACCAACCGTTTTGCCGGTTACCTCACATGTCTCAGCGCCACAGCTAAACTCTTGCAGGACAGATGGCAACTTGACCCTGACACTCATTTCACCTGTAAATGCTCTCTTACCAGTAAAAGCGCTTAGTCAATAAGTCGAATACTTAGCTGAGACAACAATCGCCTTAGTCTCCGATAACAAGACTAGACCCTTGCTTCCCAAGCTCTGGTACTACTTTAGTTTATTATACTCGGAAGACAAGTCCCTCAGTAGCATCAACCCGGATTTTTTCGCCTTCTTTGATAACCATCGTGGCATCACGCGTGTTTGATACTACTGGAATATCATATTCTCTGCCGTGAATGCAAGCATGGCTGAGAGAACCGCCACCATTAGTGACTATTGCTTTAGCCAGCGGTAGCACCGGAGTCCACCCCGAAGACATAGAGGGACAAATCAGAATATCGCCTGGTTGCACTGCAAATACATCTTCATTTGCTAGTACCAGATGTGCTCTGCCTTCGACAGTGCCAGCAGGACTACCGCAATTACCAAAGCAGATGGCGCCGGTTTCAGGCCTGCGGGCAGCTTCCACACCAGCAACAACCTTGGAAACTATGGCATCGTGAACACTAACCTGATGCTTATTTATATCCTCCGGTGTTAATGGTCCACTGGTAAAAATAGGCGGCCGTGAGCTATATTCCTTCTGTGCCGTCCAGGTTTTCTTGCGTTCCTCAGCAAGGTCTTTGACATCGTATGCGTCGGGATAAGCAATAAATAACTCCAGTTCATCAGGAATGAAAAAGAACATGTCATCAGGAGTTCCAATAGTGCCAAACTTTACCAGCCTCTCTCCAATCTTCCTCACACAGTAGCGGAAGGTGGTCAAGCACCCCTGTTCCCATGCCACATCATGACTTTCGCTGTAAGAGCTTGTCCTCTGACTCACGTTAAGGAGCGCCAGAAACCAGTCCATGTCGGGATAGCCGGCGGCCTTCACTTTGTCGATTAAGTCACGGGTTAATTCTTCCCGCTCCTTGACCAAGCGGGGTCTTATGGTATCAAGTAGGAATGGAGCTTTAACGTCCTTTGACAGCGAGAGGTATTGCTGAATGTGATTTATGGCTGGCGTTGGGTCTTCCCACCATGAAGGAATGATAAACTCCATCATCCGCGGCGAGCGCCAACCGCAGCCCTTTACCAGCAAAAAATCGTTTAGATCCTTCTCCACCCATTCCTTACCAGCCGCAGTCTTTTTTAGAGCCGGGATTACCTCGGAGGCAGCATTCTCAGTGAAGATATCCTCAATCTTAAGCTCCAAGACACGGGTACGGAGTCCCCATAGCGCTTTGTCCTGCGCAAAAAGGTCATTGTCATAGCCTCGTATTATTTTATGCCATGTGGGAGAAAACTCCTGTACACCGCCGTATTCCGCAGCAATCTCGTCACAATACCAGTAGGCGGTATACATGGGAAACATCATATAGAAGTGACCTTCCCAAGAACGGTAGAGATACTGTACCGCCTCCCTGAATACCTTGTACAACTCGTACTGTGTTGCCTTTTCGTAATCATAAGTCCTGAACTTTTTAGAAAGTCCATTTATTTCGTCTTCCATACCTTTATAAAGCTTGTCCCAATTGGGAGCGTACTCTTCAAGTATGTACTTTTTGAATTTCTTTTCTCTTTCCGCAATCTCAGCCTCATCACTAATCCTGGAAGCGGCAGCTAGGGCACACCCTTCTATATTTCGAACCTCACTCCCCCTGATGGTAGGTATCCATGTCTCATTAACGCCGTATGTGAGACCGTGAGCTAAGGCATAATTCCAGTGCCAGCCAAATAGGGGCGTCCACGCCGGGTAGCTATGGCCAAAGTTCATGAACCACATCGGGTATTTCTTCAGGTCTCTTTGAGGCATAAATTCTCTGACATACAAGTTCCACGTCCAGGACATCTTTTTTCCCTCCTTAATTTTTACTTAATACAATACCGTAAGTCTGTTTGATAGTCAAATACTTCATTATTCTCTATCACATCCACTCATTCCCTCTAGTGCACCCGCCTCGCGCCATCGATTAGCAGTGACTGACCGCTAACAAAGTCGCTATCATCGCTGGCAAAGAAGACGACGCTACCAACCACATCCTCCGGCAGTTCAACACGCCCCAGAGGGACAGAACCTATATCGAACTTCTCGATATTGATGTAGGTTCTGGTCGCCGCAGTATCGACGACACCAGGGACTATCACATTAACACAGATGCCATATTGCCCCAGCTCTCCGGCAAGAACCCGGGTGATACCGATAACCGCAGCCTTGGAAGCAGTGTAGTGAATAAAACCCTTAGTCGGGGCAAAAACTGCCTCGGAGGATACATTGATAATTTTACCTTTCCCCTGTTTTTTCATCTGGGGAAATACTGCTTTGCAGCAAAGCCATGTTCCCTTGGCATTCACCAGCATCGCCTTGTCCCACTCTTCTGACGAGACCTCATTAAATGGCTTCCTCACCATCCCATAGTAATAGCCAGCGCTGTTAACCAGGATATCGATTCGACCAAACTTCTTAACTGTTTCCTCAGCCATGCGCTGGGTATCAGCTTCGGAGGTCACATCAGCTTTTATTGCAATGGCGTTGCCACCCTTTGCCTTGATTTCACTGACTGTTTCCTCTGCCTCTCGGTCAAGGATATCTGCCACAACTATTTTGGCTTCTTCCTCAGCCATTCTCAGGCAATAGGTTTTACCCAACCCCCTGCCACCACCAGTCACTATGGCTACCTTATTTTTTAATCTTCCCATTTAAGGCTCCTCGTAACAAAATGTTATTCAGCTAGAAAACCACATCAATTGAATGCCAGCGCCCTCTAGTGCACCCGCCTTGCACCATCGACCAGTAATGTTTGTCCGCTAACGAAGTCGCTATCATCGCTGGCAAAGAAGATGACGCTACCAATTACATCCTCGGGTACTCCGACACGCCCCAGAGGGATAGAGCTTACGTCGAACTTCTCGATACTGCCTATAGTTCGGCTTGCCGCAGTATCAGTAAAACCAGGAGCTACGGCATTAACACAGATGCCATATTGCCCCAGTTCTCCGGCAAGAACCCGGGTGATACCGATAACCGCAGCCTTGGAAGTAACGTAGTGAATCATACCCTTGGTAGGTGAAAATACTGTCTCGGAAGATAGGTTAATAATTTTACCCTTCCCCTGTTTCTTCATCTGAGGGAATACTGCTTTAGCGCACAGCCAGGCTCCCTTGGCACCCACCGCCAACGCCCGGTCCCATTCTTCAGACGAAACCTCGTAAAACAGCTTCCTACCCACCCCATAGTAGTAGGCAGCATTGTTAACCAGAATATCGATTCGCCCAAATTTCTTAACTGTCTCCTCAGCCATGCGCTGGGTATCTTCTTCTTTAGTAACGTCAACTTCCAGAGCGTAACCGCCTTTAGTCTCTATTTCCTTGGCTGCTTTCGTTGCCTCTTCATCAAGGCGGTGTACTGCCATCACCACCTTAGCCCCCTCTTTGGCAAGGCCAAAGCAAAAAGCCCTACCCAAGCCCTTGCCCCCACCGGTCACTATGGCCACTTTCCCATCTAATCTTCCCATTGAAATCTCCTTTCTATATTATTTATTCGATGTCACCAATCAGCTAACCGACCTCTCTGGAAACCTTCGTTCCAGAGGGAGCAGTAAAGCTGACCCAATATTTCCAGACGAAATATTATACCGCCAAGAAGCCACCGTCAATGGGGAGGGCAACGCCCGTAATTGAGGAGGCTCTATCTGAGACAAGGAATAATGCCCCATCAACTACTTCCTTTTCGGTGATGTACCTGCCCATAGGTATACGCTTCTTGTCTCTCCTCACCCATTCCTCCTGGTCAATGCCCATCGCTCGCCCTCTTTGCTCGGCAATAGATAATCTCATAGATGTTTCAACCCTACCCGGACAGATAGAATTGACTCGGATGTTATCTTTAGCCAAATCTACCGCGAGTTTCTTGGTTAGCATTACAAGCCCAGTCTTTGCCAGCGAATAGGTCAATGAATAGCCGGATTGCTTCAGCCCGGCAACCGAACTAGTGAATAGAATGGACCCTCCCCCGGCTTTACGCATTTCAGGAACGGCAAATTTTGCACCGAAGACACCTGCTTTCAAGTGTGCTGCCATCATATTATCATATATTTCTTCTGTGATATTTTCGATATAGTCTGGCTCGACTATGCCGGCATTATGCCAAAAGATATCCAGCCGACCATAAGTATCAACAGTTATTTTAACGAGCCGCTCAATATCAGCCACTACGAGCATATCAGCCGGAATGAAGCTTGCCTCATTGCCTTGTTCCCTTATTATGCTCACAACCTCCTCCCCTCGTTGGCGATTTCTACCACTAACGACGCTTTTTGCGCCTTCTTGAGCAAATACAATGGCACCAGCCTTGCCAATACCTGACGTTGAGCCTGTAATGACCGCAACCTTTCCTTGGAGCAACAACTTTGTCTGTTATCCCTTCCCGCTGCACTTTAGGTTATTGAGAGCTTTCATCTTTGGCAGGACCTATCACCCAAGTATGCTCTCTTAAGGACCTTACTGCGCTTGAATTCCCCCAAGCATCATACACAATTTAAGTTAAGAATTCTGCCTGACTTGTTGGGGATTCCAAGACTACCGGGTTAATTCCTCAATGTAGCCTTGCTCTCGTTTTACAAGCTGTTCCCTGCCATCTGTGTATAACAGAAGAGCCTATTTCATTTCTTGTAGTTTATACGCTATAATCAGTATCCAACCAAAAGTGGATATGCGCGACGGGTATTATTTCACATGTCTAGCAAATTTGTCAACCATCGTGTAGGCTGGGAAACCAAAACATGTTTTGTGTAATTTCTTAAAAAAGTAAGGGGGATATGGACGAACTAAACAGTTTGCTGTTATACTTGGCCTCGGGCGATTCCTCTTACATCACCTGCCAGGTTTCCGCCGTGTTGATAGAGGATAGACAGCACATTAAAGGTGAATAACGTCCACTATAGTTACTAAAACATAGTTGAACTCTTTGCGCCAAATATTGTCGAGACAGAGGAAAAATGAGCTCTGGCAAATTAATATTTCGGTTCGAAGAACTAGGGCAGGAGCATAACAACCTGGTAGGCAAGAAATGCGCTAACCTGGGAGAAATGGTTCGAATGGGCTTACCTGTCCCGCCGGGCTTCGCCATTTCCATTGCAGTGTACAGGAAATTTGCTGCGGAAACCGGGTGGGCTGAGGAAACTTCCCACTACGTGAGCAGCCTTGGCGAGCTTAAAGGTCAGAACGTTGCCATCTTTGACGAATTGAGCCAGAATATCCAAAGCACGATTGAAGACAAAGAGGTACCGGAAGACATAAAGAGAATGGTTGGTTCATACTACGAAGAGCTGTGCAACAAGGTGGTAATCCCCAATGTCGCCGTCTCGGTGCGGTCATCGGGGACGGAAAGCCGACCCGGCATGTTTGAAACCTACCTGAACGTTATCGGCATCGAAGATGTGGTGGACAAAATAAGGAAGGTATGGGGAAGTGCATATACTAGCCGGGCTATTGCCTTCCGAGTCAATAAAGATATCCCCATCGTAGGAGACGAACTCGGTGTTGCTGTCTCCAAGATGGTAAATGCCCGTTCAGCCGGCATCGCCTTCACCGTGAACCCGGTTACCGGTGACACCTCCAAGATAATAATTGATGCCAACTGGGGCCTGGGAGAAGGAGTGGTCAGCGGGGCGGAGAATGTGGACAGGTTCGTAGTGGACAAAGAGGCCTTCGCTATATTAGACACCTATGTTGGCAAAAAAGCAAAGCAGGTAATAACCAGGAAAAGAGGGGCCTACTGGGACGACGTGCCTCTGGAGAAGCAATCAATACCGTGCATGAGCAATGATGAGATAGTAGCAGTAGCTAAACTGGCCATGTTACTCGAGGAGCGCCTGGGTGAGCCGCAGGACATAGAATGGGCTATTGACCCTGAATCCACCCCACCCAATAACGTATTTGTTCTACAGACCCGCCCAGCAAAGGTGGCAGCCAAGAAACCAGAATCGGTCACCGACCGTATGATTGACCTGATTGCTAAAAGATTCTATAGTCCTTGACGAAAAATACCATTCTGCCTAGTCTCGAACTAGTCGTAGGAGAAAAAGTGTCGGAGAAAAAGCAGCAAAAGGTTAAAATCTGGGATGGAACACCCGGATACGACTTCATCAAAGAGATTGACCTTGCCGAGATGCCTTCCTGGTTCCATGACGGAACGCACAGCATACCGCCAGTGACAACCATGTTCGGATACCAGTGGGCAAGATTCTGCAGCCACGGACTGAAGTTCGCTTGTACCGAGTTGAGCATCCCCACCTGCAAAGGTTGGGAGATCCGTATTTTGAACAGTGGTATCTATTGTGCCCTCCACGTAGTGAGAGACCAGAAGGAAATTGCCGAACGCGAAGTCAAATTCCGCCAGGCGCTACGCCCCTGGATTGAGGACTTCGACAGCCTGTGGGCTGGTTACAAGCAAGAACTCCTGAGCATTTACATCAAGCTACTTGAGCTTGATGTTGACAATGCCACCAATCTCCAGCTGTACTATCACAACTACGATTTGATGCGCGCCTACATGAGAATGTGGGAAATCCACTTTATGGCGATGTATTCCTCATTTAACACCTGGCTATTGCTCGAGACAATGACTAAGGAGCGCTTCGGCATAAGTGATCAGGACCCTGAGTTCCAAGATATGATGCGAGGCTTCAACAATAAGGTCTATCAGATGGACAAGAAGATGTGGGAATTTGGACAGCTAGCCATCGAAATGAACCTGGAAGACGTCTTTAAGAAAAACAAGCCCCAATCCATCCTCGCCAAACTCCAGCAATCAGAAAAAGGCAAGGAATGGTTCAAGAAATTCATGGATTACATGAAGACTGACGACGTCGGGGGCTGGCGGATGAGGCGCTTCACCGACCTCAACGAGCCATACTGGCTGGAAGACCCGGCCACGCCTATAGGGCTGGTAAAGGACAATATCATTAGGGGTATTAGCTATGACCTTGAAGCTACCAGAGCAGAGATTGCCAAGAAGAGAGAGGCAGCCATAGCAGCTTTCCTCAGCCGTGCACCGCAGGAGGAGAAGGACCTTTTCGAGGGCCTGATACGGCTTTCGGGGAAGGCAAGCTCATACAGCGAAGAACACGACCTCTACTGCGAGCTGTTTGTGCATGCCCTCATGCGCCGCGGCTATCTGGCAATGGGAAGAAGGCTGGCCGAGAAAGGGGCGATTGATACTCCCGATGACATATTCATGCTGAACCCAGATGAAATCGACCGGGTGATAATGGTTCCTGAATCGCATGACATGCGCTGGATAACAAGAAGACGGAAGGCTGCCTGGAAAGAAGCGCATAAGAATCCCAACTCCCCCGTGATTACTAACCGCGCCAGCATCGAGGAAGCAGTAAGACTGGATTTGCTGCCCTCGGGAGACGCCATTGCCCTAAAGATCATCGTCGGTGAAATGCCCCAGCCGAAGCCAGAGCTAAAGGCAGACCTCTGGGGTATCTGCGGCTGTTCAGGAGAGGCCGAAGGAACGGCCCGCGTGGTTATTATGTATGATGACCTAAAGAAGGTACAGCCGGGCGACATCCTGGTCTGCCCCAACACCAACCCTACCTGGACACCAGTCTTCGGCTTAGTCGGAGGCGTAATCACCGATGCAGGGGGAACCCTGTGCCATGCTGCCATCATCGGCCGGGAATATGGTGTACCCACCATTGTCAATACACAACAGGGCACCTCAAAGATTAAAACAGGGCAGCGAGTAAGGATGGACGCTGCCAACGGGGCTATTTACATCCTGGAATAAATAAACGGCTCGTTTAAAAGGGAAATTCATGGTAGCTATTTTAGCAAAGGGGTATTGACAACGTTGGGTCAACTCACTATACTCTCACCTGAGCGAGGAGTTGCAGGATGCTGCGGATGTCTTCAAGTAATGATTGTTGCCAAAAAAGCCTTCGGCAGCACAAAACACATCTCATAAGTTTATTAAGGCAACAGAGCCGATATTATAATGAAAATGAAGAGGAGACATGATCTATGTGAGATTTTATGATAACAAGACCGAATACAATCTGGGAAAATTTTGAAAGGAGGAGAAACAAGTGAAAAAGAAGGTATTATTTAGTGTCATAGCGCTAGCACTGGTAGCACTAGTAGCATTGCCTTTGTTCGGTGCCTGCGACGGCGCTGAAGTAGCCCC
>JADHXB010000046.1 GCA_016783155.1 Dehalococcoidia bacterium | reverse complement strand
TTGAAACTTATGGGAAAGGAGATGCAGGCATGAGCCCAGCCAAGGCGAGCAAAAAGAATCCAGTAAAAATCACCGACCTTACTTTTCGTGATGGGCACCAATCATTATTCGCCACCAGGATGCGAACTGCGGATATGGAGCCTATTGCCGCAGAGATGAACAAGGCGGGTTTCTGGTCGATGGAAGTCTGGGGTGGTGCTACCTTCGACGTAATGACCAGATTCCTGAACGAAGACCCCTGGGAAAGAGTTCGTATCTTAAAGAAGCTGATGCCTGATACCAGATTGCAGATGCTCTTGCGCGGTCAGAACCTGGTCGGCTACCGCAATTATGCTGATGACATAGTTACCGCCTTTGTTCATCATGCTGCTGACTGCGGCATCGATGTCTTCCGCGTTTTCGATGCCGTTAATGACGAACGCAACTTCATAACTGCCTTTAAAGCCATCAAGGATAAAAAGAAACATATCCAGGGCGCCCTATCTTATTCATTGACGGAACCTAGACTGGGTGGTCCGATATACAATATCGATTATTTTGTTAAGAAAGCAGTTGTCATTCAAGACATGGGGGCTGATAGCCTCTGCATCAAGGATATGGCTGGACTAATTGCACCGGACGATGCCTACGAGTTAATTACGGCTTTGAAGCAGGCTCTGAAGATACCGGTCAACCTGCACAGCCACTTCACCAGCGGCATGGCTTACATGAGCTTCTTAAAAGCCATCGAGGCTGGGGTCGATTTCATAGATACTTGCATTGCTCCTTTCGCTTTGCGCACTTCTCACCCAGCAATAGAGCCGATTGTGGTCGCCCTCAAAGGCAGCCCCAGAGATACGGGGCTCAGCCTGGAGCACCTGCTTAAATTGGGCGAATACTTTGAGTCTATCGCCCCTAAGTACAGGGACTTTATGGATACCACCAAGATATCAGTGATTGATACCGGCGTGCTGTGGCATCAAATCCCCGGCGGTATGTTCAGCAACATGGTTGCTCAATTAAGAGAAGCCAATGCCCTCGACCGCCTGCAAGAAGTTTATGCCGAACTTCCCCGAACTCGAAAAGAGCTTGGTTACCCACCACTGGTTACGCCGACCAGCCAGATAGTCGGCGTTCAGGCAGTTCTGAATGTCCTTTTCGGCAGATATAAAATGATATCCAATGAAGTCAAAGATTACGTTTACGGCTTGTACGGTAAATCACCGGTCCCGATCGATAAAGAGATACAGAAGATAGTCCTTAAAGGTTATGAACGTGGGGAAAAGCCTATCACCAGTCGGCCGGCTGATATTCTCGAGCCAGAACTGGCGAAAGCCAAGAAAGCTACCAAGGGCATCGCCAAAGATATTGGTGACGTGCTTGTCTATGCCCTGTATCCTCAGACCGGAATGCGATTCCTGAAATGGAAATATGGCTTGGAAGCACCACCACCAGAGACCAAGCCGAAGACCTTGGAAGACGTCAAAAGAGAGGACGAGCTTATCGCCAAAGCTAAAGCTGGCAAAGTGGCGGAAAAGGTTGAGGTGAAAGCGCCGATTAAGGGGCCGGCCGCCAGAGCATTCAATGTCTTCGTCGGCGATGAATATTACCAGGTTGAGGTCGAGCCTGCAGGTGGCCCGGCTACATTTGTTCCTCCACCGGCATATGCTCCGTCACAACCAACGGCAGCACCGTCACCAACTAAGCCGGGAGTTCCAACTGCACCGTCGGTGGGAAAGAAAGAGGCTCCAGCACCTCCCGAGGCGGCCGTCGCTGCCGGAGATACGCCGGTGGTGGCTCCGATACCAGGCACTATCGTCCGCTATCTGGTTAAAGAAGGTGACAATGTCAAAGCAGGCATGGGCGTACTTGTCCTGGAAGCCATGAAGATGGAAAATGAAATAGATGCCCCGGTTGCCGGTAAAGTCAAATCCATAAACTGTAAGGCTGGCGATAAGGTAAGCGGAGGCACTGTACTCGCCGTAATTGGGTAGGCTTTTATGGGGAAAACCCTCAGCGAGAAAATCCTGAGTGAAAAATCAGGAACTGACGCTCGAGCCGGCGATATAGTCATCGCACCGGTGGACTTAGTTTTTGTTCAAGACACCACTGGTCCTTTAACAATACGGCAATTTAAAGAAGTCAAACATGGCAGGCTAGTCAGTCCGCAGCGAACCGCCATCTTTCTTGACCACGCTGTACCCAGCCCCAACCGGCAATTATCGAATGACCATCAGTTTCTGCGCCGCTTTGCCGAAGATAACGACTGCCGAATCTTCGAAGGTGGCAGCGGGATATGCCATCAGTTAGTAGCGGAAATGTTTGCTAACCCTGGTGATATTATCGTCGGTGCCGACTCTCACACAGTTACTGCCGGCGGTTTGGGGGCATTTGCTACCGGGATGGGGTCAAGCGACGTTGCCATTGTTTTCGCGTTGGGCAAGACGTGGTTGCGAGTACCAGAGACCTTTAAAATTAGCATCAGCGGCAGGTTTCGAAAATGGGTTGGTGCCAAAGACCTTATCATCCACCTCATTGGCGTACTTGGAGCTGACGGTGCCACTTACAAGGCGCTGGAATTCGATGGCCAAACAGTATCCGGCATGAGCATCTCGGAACGCTTGACTGTAGCCAACATGGCGGTAGAAGCCGGCGCTAAGGTCGGCATTTTCCCCAGCGATAATGTCACGCAAAGATTCCTGGCGGTTCAAGGGAGGGGCAATAAATACAGTGCTCTTCGCCCGGATGCCGATGCCAATTATGAGCGTGCTATAATAATCAATGCTTCCGAACTTGAACCTATGGTAGCCGTGCCTCACACTGTGGATAATGTCGCTCCAGTAAGCATGCTCGCCGGTACCAAGATCGACCAGGTATTCATCGGCACCTGCACCAACGGTCGACTTGAAGACTTAGCCATGGCTGCCGCCATTCTTAGAAAAAAGAAACGACACCCAAGCGTCAGGTTGATCGTAGCTCCGGCATCACAGCAAGTCCTAACCAAAGCCATGAGAATTGGCTACATCCAGGTTCTAGTTGCTGCAGGGGCTGTGATACTCCCACCGGGGTGCGCGGCTTGTCTCGGTCTCCACCAGGGAGTGCTTGGAGATAATGAGGCTTGCCTGTCAACAGCTAATCGCAATTTCAAGGGACGGATGGGCAATCCGGAAGCCTCAATATATCTGGCTAGTCCAGCCACAGCTGCAGCTTCAGCATTAACCGGTGAAATCACCGACCCGAGAAAGGTACTATGATGCCTGACGCAATTCTTAAAGGTAAAGCTTTCAAGTTCGGTGGCAGCATCTCTACTGACCATATCATACCGGGTAGATACGCACACCTGAGAAGCGACCTGCCGGAGTTAGCCAAACACGTCATGGAAGATGCTGATCCAACCTTTGTTGAGAAGGTGAAATCAGGTGACTTCATCGTTGCCGGCAAGAATTTTGGGCTTGGCTCCAGTCGGGAACATGCTGCACTGGTTATTAAAATGGCCGGGGTGAGCGCTATCCTGGCAAAATCAGTCGCCCGCATCTTTTTCAGAAATGCCATAAATCAGGGGCTACCGACCTTGATTTGCGATACTGATAAAATTGACGCTGGAGATAAATTAGAGGTAAATTTAACCAGAGGCATTATTACCGACCTGACCAAAGATGTCCAGCTTACTTTTGGCAAAATCCCTAAAGTGATGTTAGACATACTTAATGAGGGCGGGCTCATTCCTTACATAACCAAACATGGCGACTTTGAACTCTAATGTCTTGAGAGATTTAATGTCACCCTGAGCGATAGCGAATGGTCTCGAGATTCTTCGCTCCGCTCAGAATGACAGGTATGGACATAAAATAATTAATTTAATTTTTAAAGGGTGGCACGAATTATGCCTTACAAAATTACTCTTATCCCAGGCGATGGCACCGGCCCTGAGATCACCGAGGCGACTAAAAGGGTATTAGAAGCCACCGGTGTTAAATTTGAGTGGGATATTGGAATAATCGGCCAACAAGGTCAGGATAAATTCGGCACTCCTTTACCTGATTATGTCCTTGAGTCTATAAAGAAAAACAAGGTGGCTCTCAAAGGCCCGGTGACCACGCCAGTGGGTACCGGCTTCAGGAGCGTCAATGTAGCCTTGCGCCAGAGATTAGACCTTTATGCCTGCCTCCGACCATGTAAAAGTTACCCCGGTGTGCCTTCACCCTTTGAAAATGTAGATATAGTCATTGTCAGAGAGAATACAGAGGACCTCTACATCGGAATTGAATTTGCCAGGGGAACCAAGGAAAGCGATAGACTGACAAAGCTCATTTTCGAGACTACACAGACCACGGTGAAGCAAGATTCCGGCTTCAGTATAAAAGCGATCTCCGAGACAGCTTCCAGACGCATTGTCAGGTTTGCCTTCGAATATGCCCGCGCTAATAATAGAAAGAAGGTCAGCGCGGTTCACAAGGCTAACATCCTGAAGTTCTCCGATGGCCTTTTTCTGGCCGCTGCCCGTGAAGTGGCCAAGGAATATCCAGACATAGGGTTTGAAGATGTAGTTGTCGATGCTCTGTGCATGCGCCTTGTCAGAAATCCCCAGCAATACGATATCATTGTCCTGCCCAATCTCTACGGTGACATTGTCTCTGACCTTTGCGCCGGACTGGTTGGCGGGCTCGGCATTGCACCAGGGGCTAACGTGGGCGACGATATAGCGCTTTTTGAACCTACTCACGGCAGTGCCCCAAGGTATGCTGGCCAGAACAAAGTCAATCCCATAGCTATGATGCTCTCCGCAACCATGATGCTACGCCATCTAAATGAAACTAAAGCTTCAGACAGGCTGGAAAAAGCCATAGTCGATGTCATCGCTGAGGGCAAAAATGTTACCTACGATTTAAAGTTGGACCGCAATCAACCTGCAGCAACTACCTCAGAGGTCGCTGATGCAGTGATTGAAAAACTCAAAAAGCAAGGTGGGTAAAATGCATCATAAAGTTAGCGTCATCGGTGCCGGAAATGTAGGCGCCACCTTAGCCCAGCGTATCGCCGAGAAAGGATACGCCGATGTAGTGTTGGTGGACATTATTGATGGCTTGCCTCAGGGTAAAGGATTGGACATACTCCAGGCTGGCCCAATTACTGGTTCAGATGCCAGAGTCATCGGCACTAATTCCTACGAAGAAACTGCCAACTCTGACATTGTGGTCATAACCTCGGGGTCACCAAGAAAGCCAGGCATGCACCGTGATGACATGGTACTGACGAACATGAATATCGTTAAACCGGTCACCGAGCAGGTGGTGAAATACTCCCCTAAATGCATCATCATTATGGTCACTAATCCCTTAGACGCTATGACACAGTTGGCTCTTCACATCAGCAAATTTCCTCGAAACCGTGTCTTCGGCCAGTCAGGCATTTTAGATACCTCCAGATTTAGAACCTTTCTTGCTCAGGAACTCAGCGTCTCAGTCGAAGATGTTTATGCCTGCGTTCTGGGTGGGCATGGAGATACCATGGTGCCCATCCCAAGATTAACCACTGTGGGTGGTGTTCCGATAACTGAGCTTTTGCCTCAGGAGACTGTGAATAAGATTGTTGAGCGGACAGTTAAAGGTGGCGGCGAAATAGTTGCCCTGCTGAAGACGGGCAGTGCCTTTTATGCCCCGGCGGCGGCTACCGCCCAGATGATTGAATGCATATTCCTGGACAAGAGGAGAATCCTACCCTGCGCTGTCTACCTTGAAGGAGAATATGGAATAAGGGGTGTAGTGGTTGGGGTACCGGTGAAGCTAGGCAAAAACGGCGTCGAGCACATAATCGAGCTGAAGCTAACGCTAGAAGAAAGCGCCGCCCTTAAGAAATCAGCCGAGGCAGCAAGAGAACTGGTTAATATAATGAAACTGAAGTAATCGGCTAATGCGGGTTATCGATAGTAAAAAGATAATCGAAGCTGTATCACACCTTTTCCAGGAAGCTTGCCTTTACTTACCTGAAGATGTGCTCGCTGCCCTCAAGGAGACAAGAGAAAGAGAAGAGTCTCCTACAGCCAAGGACGTGTTAGCCCGACTCATTGAAAATACTGAAATCGCTGCCAAGGAAAAAATCCCTCTATGCCAGGACACCGGTGCTGCAGTGGTATTCTTGGAATTAGGTCAGGACGTTCACATAACGGGGGGTGACCTTTGCACAGCCATAAATGAAGGGGTACGCCAGGGATATGAAAAGGGGTATCTGCGCAAATCCATGGTGAGTCAGCCTTTCTCAGCACGAGTCAACACGAAAGATAACACTCCGGCTATCATCCATACCGATATTGTTCCCGGAGACAGACTCAAAATCAGCGTAATGCCCAAGGGAGGTGGCTCTGAAAACTGCTCTCGCCTGACAGTAATGCCGCCAGCAAAGGGACGCCAGGGGATTATTGACCTTGTGGTAAACCTCGTTGACGAATCCGGTAGCAATCCATGTCCGCCTGTCATCATCGGTCTTGGAATAGGTGGAACAACAGATAAAGCTATGACATTGGCTAAAAAAGCACTATTTCGCAGAGTTGGCGAGCCAAATCCGGATCCAGAGGTTGCTGAGTTAGAAAAAGAAATCCTGCAGCGTGTCAACAATCTGGGCATTGGACCGATGGGTTACGGCGGCAGGACAACCGCCTTGGCTGTTCACGCTGAAACTTTCCCGGCACATATCGCTAGCCTGCCGGTTGCGGTTAACATACAATGTTGGTGTGCTCGGCATAATGAGGTGACATTATGACGAGTCAAAAACACGATGTTATAGTCTTGGGCTCAGGGCTAGCTGGCCTGCGGGCTGCCATTGAAGCCGCCCACAATTCAGGACTCGATGTTGCCATCGTCTCCAAAGTCCAGTTGATGCGTTCCCATTCGGTCTGTGCTGAAGGCGGCACTGCAGCCGTCATGCAGCCAGACGAAGGAGATAGCTTCGAGCTTCATGCCTGGGATACAATTAGAGGTGGTGACTTCCTTTGCGACCAGGATGTAGTAAAGCGCTTCGTTGCAGAGGCACCCAAAGAAATTCTCCTATTAGAGCATTGGGGAATCCCTTGGTCGCGCCGCCCCGATGGTCGAATTGCCCAGCGACCATTTGGCGGTCATAGCTATGACCGGGCTGTCTTCGCTGCCGACAGGACCGGCTTTGCCGAAATGCAAACTCTCTACGACACTTTGCAAAAATATCCCAACGTAAGCAGATACGATGAATGTTATATCTCCTCAATCCTAATAAAAGACAATACATTCTGCGGCGTAACCGCCTGGGATTTGACCAGCGGCCAGTTCTTCTTTATCCAGGGTAAAGCTCTAATCATCGCCACGGGTGGAGCTTGCCGCATGTTTGGTTTCACCACTTACTCTCTTACCGCCACCGGCGACGGTTTAGCCATGGCTTATCGGGCCGGATTGCCTATCAAGGACCTGGAATTCGTCCAGTTTCATCCTACCGGACTGGTGCCATCTGGCATCCTCATAACAGAGGCAGCACGTGGCGAAGGCGGCTACCTGCTCAACAATAAAGGCGAGAGATTTATGGAAAAATACGCTCCATCCAAGATGGAGGTGGCACCCCGAGACATTGTCTCCCGCTCCGAGATAACTGAAATCGAAGAAGGCAGAGGATTTCCCGGACCCGATGGCCTTGACTACGTTCAAATTGACCTGCGTCATCTCGGTGCCGCTAAAATCAACGAACGGCTGCCTATGATTCGAGAGGTCGCCATAAAGTTCAACTTCATTGACCCTATCTACGAGCCGATTCCTGTTCGACCGGCCGCTCATTATTTTATGGGCGGTGTCCACACTGATATTGACGGCGCTACCTCGATAAAAGGCATATGGGCTGCCGGTGAAGCCGCTTGCGTATCGCTACATGGTGCCAATCGTCTTGGCGCTAACTCAACCGCCGAATGTCTCGTCTGGGGGAAAATCACCGGGGATAATGCTGCCAAATATGCCTCGAAAAAGGAAACCATTCCTCCTCCACCGAAGGAAGCAACGCTGAAAGAAGAAGAGGCTCGGGTTTTCAATAGGTTCAGCCCTAACGGCAAAGAAAGCGCCTATGTTTTGCGCAGGGAACTGCAGAGAATTATGGATAGTCAGGTGGGTGTCTTTCTCACTGGCACCGGCCTAAAAATAGCTCTTGACAGGATAGGTGAATTAAAGCAACGGCTGCCCGATGTCAAGGTCAAAGACTGTGGGCGCATATATAATACAGATCTGCTCAGTGTCTTGGAAGTAGATAACCTCCTTGACCTGGCCGAGATTATCGTCACCGGAGCCTTATCACGCACTGAGTCGCGAGGAGGTCACTCTCGACGGGACTTTCCCAATCGCGATGACGTCAACTGGCTCAAGCATACCTTAGCCTATTACACACCTAAAGGGCCACGGCTTGATTATATCCCTGCAACCATCACCATGTGGCAGCCTGTAGAAAGGAAATACTAGGGAGTTAGCTATGAGACAAATACAGCCTCGGCGCAACTATCTAGGAGCTGTTGGTTGGTTGTGGGCAGGCAATTACAAAGTGGAGCGTTATCTCTACATACTTCATAGAATAACAGGCCTGGGAATTTTGTTCTTCCTACTGCTCCACTTGATAATGACAACCGTTTTCCGCATCCAGGGTCAGGATGTTTGGGAGGCTACAATGGCGATTCTTCACAACCCGTGGTTCAAAATTGGCGAATATCTGGTGGTCGTTGCTTTCGTCTACCATGCCTTAAATGGACTGCGACTTATCTTGCAGGAACTGGGTTTCCTTATGGTGCGACCTGCGCCACCAATTTATCCGTACAGAGACTCGCTCCGCAGGAAACGCCCCTGGACAATCGCCATGATAGCAGTGGTTGTAATACTCGCCTTAGTCTTCTTTTATGACTTCATCGCAGGAGGCTGGTAGTGCGCAATACCTATCTGTGGTTGCTACAGCTGATTACTGGCATATTGATAGCAGTTCTTTTGGGTGTACATATGGTATTAATGCACCTCGACGCCATCCTCGGCTTCTTTGGAGTTGATGCCACCAAGATAACCTCCTGGGAATCAATGATAGAGCGGTCTAATCAAGGTATATGGGCAGGCTTATATATAGCCTTACTGGCTGTTGTTCTCTACCATGCTCTAAATGGGCTGCGCAACGTCATCCTCGAGCTGACACCATCGGTCAGGACTGAGCGAGTCGTCACCCGGGTTATTGTGGCTTTTGGCATCGTCACCTTCGTCTTTTGCAGCTATGTACCTATTGCTCTGTTATCTGCTTAGATGGCATTATGGATAAAAACAACCTGATAACATTCAAAGTTCAAAGATATGACCCTGAACATGACCGCATTCCTCATTTTCAGGAATTTATGGTGCCGTCTGGCAAATGCCTGACGGTTCTTGAGGGTCTTCTCTATATAAAGGAGAACCTGGATAGCAGCCTTGCCTTTCGCGCTTCATGTCGAATGGCCATCTGCGGCTCATGTGGTATACTCATTAACAACTACCCCAACCTCGCCTGTCATACACAAATAGAAGAGTTCCACTCGGACACTTTAACCGTCAAACCATTACCTAACCTGCCCATCATCAAAGACCTGGTAGTTGACTTAATTCCATTCTTCAATACCCACAAATCAATAAAGCCCTACATTCTCCGCCAAGACGCAGAGGAGATGGAAAAACCCACCGCCGAATACGCCCAGCCACCTCGCGCCTTAGAGACCCTCTTGCAGTTCACCCACTGCATAAAGTGTGGTATATGCATTTCTGCCTGTCCAACCTCAGCCAGCGATAGACTTTTTCTTGGTCCGCAGGCTCTGAGCCAATGCTACCGTTACTGTACTGACAACCGTGATGAAGGTGAGAAGGAAAGATTTCCTATGGTTGATACTGACCACGGAGTCTGGCATTGTCATCTCGCCGGCGCCTGCTCTGAAGCTTGCCCTAAAGGTGTAGACCCAGCCTTGGCTATCCAATTACTCAAAAGGAGGCTGGTATCCCGAGCTGTAGCACTGGGTAAAAAGCAGCAGCCTTCTTCAACGGTCCCATCTCCTGCCGAGACCAAACCCAAACTTCCCTTCCCTGGGTTCACCGTGAAATGAAGCCAGATAAATTACTACCATGGAGAGAGAAAGATGGAGACTCTGAATATCAATTTACCGCTTGATGAGGAAACTATTAAGAAGTTGAAAGCAGGTGACCAGGTTTTAATCACCGGCGTGATTTACACGGCTCGCGATGCTGCCCATAAGCGCATGGTTGAAGCTTTAGATAGGGGTGAGAGACTACCCTTTGATATAACTAGCCAGGCCATCTATTACATGGGCCCGACGCCGGCCAAGCCAGGGCAGGTCATCGGCTCAGTCGGACCTACAACCAGCGGACGGATGGACAGCTATGCCGTACGTCTTATGGCTGCTGGCCTCAAAGGGATGGTTGGCAAAGGCAGCCGGTCACAAGCAGTGAAGGACGCTATGAAAAAATATAAGGCAGTGTACTTCGCCGCCATAGGCGGCGCCGGAGCCATGATTTCAAAAAGCATCAAAAAGGCAGAAGTAATAGCCTACGAAGATTTGGGGGCAGAGGCAATCCGCCGCTTGGAGGTAGATAACTTTCCCGCCACTGTCATCAACGATATCCACGGTGGCGACCTATACGAACAAGGAAAAGCCAAATACCAGATTAAGGTCTAAGTGGGACTTATCTCATCGCAAGGTGCTTTCATTTGCTGTCATTCTGAGGGAGCAGAGCGACCGAAGAATCCCGTTAGGAAATCTAGTAAGGGTAACTTTAGATTCTTCGCTTCGCTCAGAATGACATGAGGGAGTGTTTGTTAGCTGGTTTCTATTATAGGCGTCTAGCTGCCCTTTA
>JADHXB010000045.1 GCA_016783155.1 Dehalococcoidia bacterium | reverse complement strand
ACAATACGATGTTTTGTTACCCGGCAAAATGTCTTTCTATTACTAATCCCCTCATTTGGTAATATACGCCGTCGTAATTGACCTGGGTAGCGGATGTTTTTAGTGTCTGGTGCAGCAGACACCGTGTAATCAAAGCCTTTCAGCTTCCGGCGCTCCAGTTTTGCCTGGAGAATAAGCTCCAGAGCTCGTACCATGGCTGTGTCCGCACTTGTCACAAATGTTAACGCATCACCGTTTTTGTCAACCCGTCCGGTGTGGCCGATGCGGTGACTTAGTGTCTTACCCTTCTTACTTCATGTGCCGTAATATTGGCCTTAAGTAGGGATAAGGTCGGCAATTCTAGCGTTAGCGACACCAATCGCCGTATCAGCAGCACCATAGTAAACTAGTAGTTCATTCCCTGAATAGAATATCTCTTTATTGTCTTCCCGCGTCACTGCCCCACAGGTAAAAACCACGTTGGGCACCCAGTGCTTGTCCGTTCCGCCTATTTCAAACTTTTCTGTAGGCTCGAGTATGGGATTGGGTGAACGATAAAGCAGGATTGTTGGATCTGCTAAATCAACCAGCATTGCTCCTAGCCGGTAGATATGAGCATGGTCAACACCGTGGGTGATGAGCAACCAACCGTACTTAGTCTTTATTGGCTGGGCACCACCGCCAATTTTTGCCCCGTCCCATGCCATCCCGGAACGCGCCCCGGTCAGTATCTTGTGTTCTCCCCTGGGCCAGGGGCAGCGCAGATGGCGGGAAAAGGTTATCCATATATGTGGGTCCACCCGGTGAAGCATGGCAAATTTCCCGTTAAAAGGTTCCGGAAATAGGGTGCCGTCTTTGTCAGTGAAACCGGGGAAGACCAGCCCGTGTCTTCGCCAGCATCCCCAGCGATAATTCAAAAAATCACTGACGCTGATAGAAGCCAAGGCAATTTGTGCCACCAGGCCATCATAGGCAGTATAAACCATGTAAATACGGTCGCCAATCAGGGTCAACCGGGGGTCTTCACACCCTTTCTCTTCGCTTTTGCCCTTCGGCTCAAATATCGGCTTGTCCAGCCTTTCGGTAAATTTAAATCCGTCTTCACTTACCGCCAGCCCAAAACGGGAGATACCTTCATCTCCTACCGCCCGATAGATGAGATAAATCTTGTCCCTCAGGTTTATAGCACCCGGATTCAATACATATTTTGATTCCCAAGGGTGCTCCTTGATGGGCTCAAGTATAGGATTACCGGCAAAACGGACTAAGGCTCCTGCTCGGGGGTATTCCGGGGTGATAGTCTGTTCCGGCACTATCTCAACGGCTTCTTCCACTCCACCAAGCAGAATCTTAGCCAGGTCCTCCCATTCCCTGCCCTCCACCATAAGCTCCACAATCTTTTCCTCTATCGCTTCCTCATTGCCTCCCACTGCTTTGAAATACTCGGTGAGGAATTCTCGTGAAACCCAATCCCGCTCCACATGCAGGGAAAGGGGAGTGGGTACTCCCGTCCCTCCATTAAAGCTGTAACTAGCCCAAGTCCAGGCGGAGCAGGGAACAAAGGTGCCATCAGGAAGTGTCTGGGCAAGGTGGTAAGAATCAGCCATATCTTTAAGAGTCTCAGCGAGTCTTAAGCGGGAGGCATCTCCACCCGCCTCCTGGGTGATTCGTTGGGCCATCTCCCTCACTCTCTCAACTAGTACCCGCTGATGCCCGTTCTCGAAGATATTGTGGGCGGATAGAGGGTCCCTCCCCCAGTGGCCCCTTAGCGAATTTATCACCTTTTCCCCGAGGTCTTTCCTTTCCTCAGCAAACCGGTGCCACAGCTTGCCAAACCTCTCGAACTCGACAATGTTCTTGGCAATGGTGGTAAAGTAACGCAACTTGGGGAATTCTCCACCCATACCCTTGTGCAGGTTGCTAATCGCTATTTTTCCGGCAATTTTGCAAAGAGCACTGCTTTCTTTCATCTCCATCAGTGAGGGAAATTCTTCATTGCTCACCACTAACGGTTTAAAAGCAGAATATCTGAAGTGCTCAGGGCGGGCGTTCTTTTCCAGCAGCACCCATAACGATTCCATATAACCCTCTTCTTCAGACCAGGTGGCTAAGGCCAGGGCATCGTTAGACTCATATTCATTAAGCAGTGCCTCGACGTGGCTGTAGCCCAGTTTGGTAAGCAGGTTGATAGGAGGCTGACGTCGTAAAAGCCACGCCGCCATCTCTGGGGTGAGGGCAAAGGCATCATTATGCGGGAAGTAACGGAAAATAGCCTCTACCACCTCCCGCGTTCCTTCTACAGTGGAGCAGTCCCCGGGCAAAAGAATCTGGTTTAACTGCTCCTCCACCTGGTGCATAAAATTCCTTATTCGCTCCGCAATTTCCAAAGGGCTGGCATCCCGTGGGGCTTTCAGCTTTTCATAAATAAATTGCTCAAACTCCTCCTTGTGCCTGGAGAAGATGGAGTTATAAATGCCGTTGGCTGTAGCTAATATCTTCCCGTCCGGGGCAGTGAGTTCCAAGGGAACCACTAGCGGTACGCAGGGAATGAACTCGCGGTAGGTCACATTAGGCACCGGTGGTTTGATGACTTCCTCTCTCATTTCCCAGGCTGCCAGAAAATCTGGCTTCTGGCGGAGGAACTCATCCACCATTTCCTCAATCTCTCGCTCGGCGGCTAATGACGTCAAACTTTCTGCTTCCTCGGCGGGAAGAGGTGCCAGCTTAGATTTCATAGCTTGCATCTTCAGGGCAAAACTGGTGACGCAACCCTGATAAAGATGAATAAGTGAATTAAGCAGGTCACCCCTGGCGAATCCTTTATCAAAAGCAAAGGCTAGTAAAAAACGATAGACAATTTGTCCCCACAACCGGGCAGGAAAATCAAAAGCTGTAGCCTCAGTCCGGGACAGTTTGTCCAGTTGTCGGTAGGCTTCTTGAGAGAGAACATTCTCATAAAGTGAATGGAATGTATTAAAACCATGTTTATATCTGGATACCGACATCTGGGGGTGTATTTGCACTTCTCCTGGGCGGTGCGTCTTTTTTATACCGCAAGTAGCTAACGGTTCTATTAATGGCGGTTCACCAATGGCCTCTGTTTCTCTCCACCACTCTCTATCAGATACAATTTGGTCGAATAGCACTTCGGCCAGACTCCGCAGCACCAGCTCTGCCTTTCCTGGCGTTGAGACGTGAATTTTTACACCCAGGTTAGCCTCACAAATCCTGGCCTCGTTGGTGATAGCGGTGGTTACCAACCAGCTATCTACACCATAGCCACTAGTATCGGTCCGCCACAGCTTTTGAGTATCCTTTAAATAGGTCCGTATCAGGCGGTGAGAAATGCCCCACTGTCCCCCTTCCATATCGTTGATACGCCGCTTGTAGATAGCGGAAAGAATCGGGTAAAAAACGTGACTGGAAACAGTGGACTCGAAGTAATGGCGATTAAACCGAGAGATAACCAGGTCCATCTTTTGCCGCTTAATGGGTTCAAGGAGCAGCCGGACCCAGTCCGGGGCTAATCCCTCAGTCTCTCCGTTTATACTTCGGCTTCTCAGGTCCGCTTCCAGGATAGCCAGATTGGCGCCAAGGCTACGAGCGATTTCGGCAATGGCTCGAAGGCTCCAACCCTTCCCGTTTATCCTTTCATCATTCAGTAAGAAAGCTATCCGGTTGATACCGTTGACATGAGGTAAGTCATTTACTACCTCGAGAGCTCTCCCACCGGCTGGAGAGCCGGCTGCCACGATGACGCACTTTTCGTCGGGGTAAAATTCCTTCAGCCCTTTGGTGGCTATCTTTAACACTGAGCCGATAGTGTCCGCTTCATTATAGAAGGGAACACCGACCACAATGTCAGCCTCTGCTATTTCTTCCGCCTGCCTTAGCGGTTCTCGCAGAGCCTCTCTGAAAAGCTCCTCGCCCTCCTTGACGGATACCTTTTTTGAAGCGTCTCTACCGGCCTCAGTCTTTAGTCCGGAATTATCTTCCTCGAAACGATTGGCAACGTTATCCTCAAGGTAATCTGTCATTGCCTACCTCCTGAAAACAGGCGGTTAAAATCGGCTGATGCTCCAATGGAAGCCGGACATATCATCAAAAGTTGAGCCTCGCCAGCAGATATGAAACTGTCGACTCTGCTCCCTGGTTCAAATTGATATACTGCCTCCCGACACCATCATAACACCCGCCTGTGGTCCGGTCATAGACGAACGCCTCTACACTATTGCCCCCCAGAAACCAGTTAAAGGCCCGGTACAACAGTCTTCCGTAATGCTCATCCCCGGTGATTGAATAGCAGACCTTAAGTGCGTACACCATGGCCATCACCGCCTCCGGCTGTTGGTCAAAATGATTACGTTTCCCTTCCCTATAATACCAGCCATCCTGCCCTATCGGCATGTATATCCCTTCACGGAAAGTCTTTTCTACCAAGAAATCAAGAGTGGTTTTCCCTACATCAAGGTATCTGTCTTTCCCTGTGACCCGATAAGCTTGGAGCAAAGCCTCCGGCAGAAGCGCATTGGAGTAGGTAAAATAGCTCTCAAACCATGGCCATTGGGGAGAGCTGGCACTCTCATACAATGACAGGAGCTTATCACAATGCTCCCCTACTGCCCCTGTCAAATCGATTCCCTGAATCTCAATATTCTTCTGTAACAAAACGCATAGAGCTTTTATATACCAGGAGATTGCCCTGGGCGATTGAAACGGGGTGTTCCTTTTAACCTTTTCTTGCATGATAGTGAATGCCTTCTCCCTGAACTTTCTCGATATCGAACCGATTGCCGAAGTCAAAGCCAGGGCATAGAGCGCTCGACTGGTCGCCTCTTCGAGGTTAACCTGACTGTTGAATTTGTCATCCGGGGTTCTATCAAGATTGAAATAGTTATTGAAGTATCCATCGGCCCTTGAGGCAAGCGAAATAAAGTCAAGGTAGATATTTGTCAGCCTCAGTAATTTCTCCCTGTTGGCGATAGACCGGCTGAGCAGCCCGTGCCGAAGTCTGTCGTAGCAAAGAGTCACTACCATCAGGGCCCGGGCGTTATCATCCACGGTATATCCTGATGTTGGATCAGGCTTTGAAAGGTCAGCAAATTGAACAATACCAAATCTGTCAGTAAGGCGTACCAGGTGGCTAAGTTTGACCCGTGGAAAACTCTTGCGCTCTACTACCTCGACAAGATCCGGAGCACATTCAGAGAAGTACTTCGCATACTTGATAGCCACATTCGGCCACGTCCAGCCGCGGGTCTTGAAATAAGCATTCTTGCCGAGGTCAATCTGCCTGTCTTTATCCCCCATAAAACTGCTGATGGCATCGGTAAAGGCCTGTGGATTCCGGAAATCAACCAGAATGCCAACATCAGCGGTCACATCTTCCTTGGCCTGGGCAAAGGCAGTCGATATGACAGGCCTCCCCATGCCGAGCGCGTATGAGAGGGTTCCAGAGACTGCCTGGTTCGGGTCGAGCGAGGTAGATATATATATATCCGTTGCCTTTAACATCTGCAATAGCTTCGGCAGCGGGAAGTATTGGTTATACATCTTTACGTGGTCGGCAAGGCCTAGCATATAGATTTTCTCAATGAGGGAATTACGGTAGGTCTCACCCTCCGTTTTGAGTATATTCGGGTGTGTGGCTCCAAGGATGATGTAGACGAGGTCTTTATATCTCTCGACCACCGCCGGTAGCGCCTCAATGACATACTCCAGCCCTTTACCCCGGTTCAACATCCCGAATGTCGAGAGAACCGTCTTACCCGAAAAGCCCAAGGCAGCCTTAGCCTGCTTGCTAGAAGTATAAGCGCCCTCATGGATTCCGTGGGGAATGACCCGAATGCCCTGTTCAGGTATTCCGTAATCCTCAATCAGGATACCTCTGGAACGATGTGTCATCGCGGTGATACCATTAACATTGTCCGCCAATAAACGTACCGCATGGCGCAGGTCCTGGGAAGGCTGAGGAATAACAGTGTGAAAGGTAATTACCTTGCACTTCTTCAGCGTACTCAGAAAATGAATGATGTTTAAGCCCCAGTCGCCGCCAAAGATACCGAACTCGTGCTGGATATTCACCAGCTTAACAGCGTCATTCTGGTTCAGTGCCTCGGCAACCCTAACATATTCATCGGGGTTATTCTGGTCTATCTGAAAGATAACCTCCCGACTATAGATATCAGTAACGACTTTTTCGACATTCATGGCCACGACCATCGACTTTACACTCGTTGTAAGCAGACCGTCCATGGCCCGGGTGAGATCCTGAGTAAAGGTGGCAATCCCACACTTTCTGGGTGGGAAAGTACCAATGTAGACTATCCGGCAATCGTCCGGATTCCCCTTATCTAAACGACGCATGTTTTCCTTATCATTACCGCCTATTGGAGGTCTCCCTCTCGCCAATTTATTAAACAATCTTATCTAAATAGCATTTTACCATAAGTTAGCCAATATCCACCGCCAGAGCTACTGAAAGAATATATGGCTAAGAAAATTGGGGTATACGGAACATAGACTGCACAAAACGATGGATTGTGTCAGCATGGTTCAGAAACTCGCTTACCCATTAGATTGAGCTTGTATTTCCTGATAGTCTCTGGAAGGATAACTTTGCCATCGGCAGAGCGAAAGCTCAGGGCATCGAAGGGGCACTGGACAATGCAAGCACCACACTGAACGCAGGACTGGACTCGCTGTATTGTAGCCGTATGCCGGCTCCTATCTACTTTAAAACAGCCTCGTGGGCAGACATCTTGACAGAAGCCAGCACCACGGCACCTGTGCTGGTCCAAGGCTACGCTAAACAGCCTGTCCTCGTGCAGGCTGCTCTTATATATCGGTGTGCTGCCCATCAGGTCCATGCTCAGGAGTAGAAGGATAAAGAGGGAAATGATGCCCCAGCGGAGAAACAATCCCCAATCAGGCTCTCCACTTAGTAAGAAATATGCAGCTAACCCTGCGAGGAAAAGCCCCCATAGAACCAACGGGTAACCACCAGCACGAAAATCAAACAGGATAAAGCCGACTCGCCTGCCTTTTGGGCTAAGCCAGCGTGAGTAGAGAGGAAATGACACAAAAATCAGCAGGGACAGTCCCCAAATAAGCAATATCAGAGGAAGTAGCATCTGTGGCCATAAGGGGAGCATGATTGGGACTGATACAACTGACATTGGGAAAGCCCAAGCAGCTGCCATTTCAAGCCGTTGCACGATATCAAATTGGACTTCACTCATTCTCTGGCTCTTCTTTCCCAATCTTAAGAAGGCTCTTATGTCCTTGATGTAAACAGGCCCGAAGGTTGCTCTCCAGCCTGCCTTGTTAAGAATTGTCCTCAGCTCGATGCCAGTTGCCGCCAACTGAGGAAGGATGACGCTTCTATGGTCAACCAGCTTCTCTATTCCACTCGTCTTTAGCACAGATATAACATCATGGTTGGTGAGCAATCCGCCTGTAGCTGAACACCAGACATTGATGCCGCGACTATTTGCTATGAGTAGATACGCGTTCATGCCCTTCAGCTCTCTTTTGACACGCAGCACTGTAAGATGGTAATTGCAGGTAAGTAATACCGGTGAGGTGCGATCTGGATTCCCAATGCGAATTAAGCCAGTCTTGGTCGGGAAAGGAAACAACCGTAGTAGGGTTTCAATTATAGAGGCCAGGAGATAGACAACCTGGCTCATCGCTTTTTCTCCCGAGACTTTGGATTCCGACAGACCAATTCCGTAAGGTCACCCAGCCAACTGTAGCGAATCTCCTCCACGATGAATCCTGCCTCGCCGACCATCGCTGGTAGATTCTTTACAGCACTTGTGCTGGTCTGAGTCAGAACATAAGTGAGCATCACTAAAGGAATACGCACCAGCCAGTATAGTAACCGCCTGAAGAACCGCGATGGTATGGTTTCAGAAGCAATCAGCAATAGACCACCGGGTTTGAGCAAGCGACGCAACTCAAGCAACGTGTACACTCTCTCATCCTCAGTCAACTCAGAAAAAACCAGACTACATGTAGCGGCGTCATATTGCGCCGTTGGTTCACTTGACAGCTCAGCCACTCCTTGCTCGCGGAGTTCCACACTGCCAGATAACCTCATTTCTTGTAGCCGCTTACTCGCTATTTCTAGCATCTGTGGATTTACATCAATGCCAACGACACGAGCACCGTGACGTGCTGCTCTTAGCGCCATAGCACCGGTACCGCACCCAATATCGATAACATTCCAGCCATTCTTAATATGAGAGGCCAACCGGTCATATACCTCACTCATCCTGCCTAGAGTAATGAGATTGATACCCCTATCATATCTGGAAGGGGAAGATTCCAGGGTCTTCATGAGTACATAGCTCATCTGTTGCTCACTTTGAAGAAAAATTATTGGACCTGGGGGAACCTCAGCGATTTCAAACCAGGTGATAGTCGGCATCTACAATTAACAGCCAGCTTCAGTTATTATTTTCCTGCAACACCTGTGAGTTGTCAACTCTAGCTGCAAGTTTTCATGCGGTTAACTTTGAGCCTAACTTCTACTTCCCAGTGGTTCATGTTGGCGTAGTTGTGGTTTCGTTTAAGATAAATCCCTCGGGCAAATCTGTAGATGCCTGCCGGGTGCAGAAGCACTTTTTTCTCTTCAGCTATGGCTTGTCACATCTCCTGACAGCCCTTGACAGTGGTAGCTCACGCATGTAAACTCCTGTTCTTAAGCGCACCAGGCTTGTTTAGGGACGCACATTTAGGTGGCTATTCAACGTATGATGTTTTTGAAGCCTGGCAAGATTCTCCGCGGAGTTTACACTGAGCTAATGGGAGATTCTTCGCTTCGCTCAGAATGACAGTGGCGAAGGGTTCAGAATGACAGTGATGAAGGACTCAGAATGACACACCATTGGCTGTCATCGCGAGGAGCCCTTCCAGAAGGGAAGGGTGACGTGGCGATCTTGGTGGGGAGACAGGGCAGTGAGATTGCCACGCCCCGATGCAATCGGGGCTCGCAGTGACATAAGGCGAAGGGCTGAGAATGACAGGCGGCTGTTAAACTCCCGGCGTTTTTAAAACCTAAGAAAATAACAATGACAACAGTTGTGACCGGCGCCAACGGACATGTTGGTGCTAATTTAATCCGCGCTCTGCTGGCTCGAGGTCGAGCTGTCCGGGCACTGGTTCATACGAACCGCAAAGCAATCGAAAGCCTGAATGTCGACATGGTCAGAGGCGACGTCTGCGACCTGCCGTCTCTGTGTGAGGCATTCAAAGATGCAGAAGTAGTCTATCACCTGGCTGCCCGTATTTCGCTGTCGATGGATGAATGGCCGCTGTGTGAGTCAATCAACGTCACCGGGACCCGAAATGTGGTCGAGGCGTGCCTTCGTTGTGGGGTACGGCGCCTTGTTCACTTCAGCTCGATTCATGCCTTCGAACAAGAGCCTCTGGATATCCCGCTTGATGAATCACGCCCTCTGGTGGGGGTGCGACATAGTCCACCCTATGACCGTTCTAAAGCAGCGGGTGAGAAGGAGGTATGCAATGGGATTGAACGGGGTCTGGATGCTATTATAATCAATCCGACGGCTATTATCGGCCCTAATGACTACGAACCATCGTATTTAGGCGAGGCTCTGCTGAACCTTGCCCATGGTAAGCTGCCAGCCTTGGTTGCCGGCGGGTTTGACTGGGTGGATGTGCGTGACGTTGTTGAAGGGGCAGTTAGAGCCGAAGAGCAAGCCCCGACTGGAGCCAAATACCTTCTGTCGGGTCATTGGACATCATTCCCTGATTTAGCCGCCATCGTGGAGGAAGTCACCGGTGTCCCGGCGCCCAATTCAGTCTTTCCTCTATGGCTAGCCCGCATCGGTGCTCCGTTTACTGCCGCCTTTGCCCAATTGACCGGGAAACGGCCGCTCTATACAAGCGTTTCCATCCGAGCGCTGTGTAGCAACCAAAATGTAAGCCATGAAAGGGCGGCGCATGACTTCGGCTACAATCCACGCCCGCTCCGGGAAACAGTCGTTGACACGTTTCGGTGGTTCGAGGAAAATGGCTATCTCGGCTGCCCTGTGATACCACAATCTGCTGAGCGTCTATGAGCGAGCAAGCGTTTTTCAACATTCTCCTCGTTGGCTGGTTTGTACTGGCAGTGGCAATCTTTGTAGCGCTATTCTATGTTGTTGCCCCATACGGCCGTCACCTCAGAAGCAACTGGGGTCCCACAATCAAAGATAGGCTTGGGTGGATTATTATGGAAGCGCCGGCTTCACTCGTCTTTATCATATGCTTTGTGGTCGGCACCAACTCAGGCACATTAACTGCGCTTGTCTTCCTGGTTTTGTGGGAAGCACATTACATACAACGGGCTTTTATTTATCCTTTCAGTCGGCGCACCGGGGTCAGCAATATGTCGCTCGTCGTCGTGAGCTTGGGCATTCTGTTCAACGCAGCCAATGCCTATCTCAACGGTCGTTATGTCTTCACGTTCTCCGGCGGTTACACCAACGAATGGCTTGCAAGCCCACAGTTTATTGGGGGGTTGGTGCTCTTTCTCACCGGTTTTATCATCAACCGCCGGGCAGACCACATCCTGCGCAATCTGCGTAAACCAGATGAATCAGGTTACAAAATCCCCTATGGTGGATTGTATCGCTGGATATCCTGCCCCAATTACTTCGGCGAGATTATCACCTGGATTGGCTGGGCTGTGGCGACATGGTCACTACCGGGCCTGGCGTTTGCTGTTTGGACTATCGCCAACCTTGTGCCCCGGGCACGAGCTCATCATATCTGGTATCGTGAGCACTTCTCTGACTATCCGACTGAGCGGAAGGCACTGATGCCCGGCGTATGGTAATATAGGCAAGTGTAAATATGGCAGAAAAGCTGATACTTGAGGGGTTCAAGCCATTCGTAGGCAAGCATTGTGAGCCGACTGCCGTGAGGAGGGCTCTGGACTATCACGGGCTTACATTGTCCGAGGAGACACTACTGGGATTAGGTGGCGGC
>JADHXB010000004.1 GCA_016783155.1 Dehalococcoidia bacterium | reverse complement strand
GCCGGCTATGTGCACAGTTCTTGTTTCGAGGTGTGGATTGCCCAGCGGCAGCAGCAGCTTTTCCATCCGCCTTAAGTCGTAATTAGCTGATGTATAAGCGATGCCCGGGATTTTCTCGTAATCGGTGAAGCTTAAGATATAATCTTCAGCCTGGCGATAGTTCATTTGAAGTCCAATTATAGCACCAGTCAAATGCCGATATGTAGCGTCGGGGATGTCATTGCGCCCCGGCGCCCACCTTTGTCACTCTGGGCCCTTCTCGTTATGTCATCCTGATCGCTTTACTTTATGTCATTCTGAGCATAGCGAAGAATCTCCTTCAGTTCAGTGCAAACTCCGTAAGGAGCATTTCCGGTAGAGTTGACAGACGCCCTGGTTAACATTAGCATAGGTGGTAGCACCGGCTTACAACAAAAGTAATGAGGTAGCACCATATGAGAAGATTATGCAGGCCAAGCACGGCCATTTAAAGTTTGCGACCTTTCGGAGGTAAACAATGAGCAAGAAAAAGTTAATTCTGTCGGACAGACTACCCCCAATGAGGAGGGGCATGACTTATTCTCACGCTATCAAGGTAGGGAATACCATTTATGTCTCTGGACAGGTAGCTAGGGATAAAGAATATCGAATATGCCACAAGCGTGATTTTCTCGGTCAGATTGAGATGGTCTTCCAGAACATGAAGGACGTACTGGAGGTGGCAGGTGCTACCATGCAGGATGTGGTCAAATTGAACTTCTTCTGTCGGCATCTGTGGGACTTACGATTGATGGTGCCTATCTTTGAGAAATACTTTGGAGACCACGTTCCAGCAATGACCGCTGTTGAAGTTGTCCAGCTGTGGCACCCTCATGTCTTGGTTGAGTGTGAAGCCACTGCTGTTGTCGGTGAAGATATGGTGATAATCGATGGCAAGGAAATCAAGGGCGCAAAGTACGGCAAGCCCTACAAAGTGTCCGGCGAGACATTCAGACTTCAGTCTGAGTAAGCAAAGGTAGTGCATTGTAGGTCATCACCTCTGCACTTTTCATCGTTTCGTTCAGACGGCTTGACACCTTCCGTGTAAATAATGTAAGATTAATGCAAATGATTTGCATTAGCATCGAGATTAGAGCACGAAGCTGGTGATGAAAGATGGTTGAATCAAGTAAAGGAAGGGGCAACGCCCGGCGAATACTGAATAGTTCAAGCCAGCGGGTGACGGCTCAGCGCGCCCTGCTACTTGAGCTGCTCCGTCATAGCAGCAGACATGTCGATGCCGATGATCTGTATCGCCGGGCACGAAAAAAGAACTCCCGGATTAGCCTGTCCACAGTCTACCGAAACTTGCAGCTTTTCAAGAAGCTGGGGCTGATAGAAGAGCATCACTTCGATGAGGAGCACCATCATTATGAGGTGAAATCAGGAACAGAACATCAGCATCTTTTGTGTACAAGCTGCGGCAAAGTCGTGGAATTCGCCTGTCCTGTGAGCTGGAAACTTAGAAGGGACATCGGCAAACAATATGATTTCGACATCACCGGAGTTGAAGTCCGCATGACAGGCTTGTGCCCAAGCTGCCGCAGCAAGGAAAATAAAACAATACCAGATAGGAGTTAAAGTACATTAATGTCTCAGAAAATACAACTGGCCTTAGGTCAGATGGAAGCCGGGCAAACCGGCACGATAATTCAAATTCTAGGCGGTCGGGGCTTGATCCGGCGCCTCGAAGCCCTGGGCATCAGGCCAGGGAAAAAAGTAACTAAACTAAGCTCCATGCTCTTCCGCGGACCAGTCACTCTCAGGACGAACCAAACTCAGGTGGCCATCGGTTTCGGCATGGCCAATAAGATACTGGTCGAAATCGACACATCCGCGTAAAGCTCTCCGCAGGTAACGATGAATATTCTACTCATGGGAAACCCTAATGTGGGTAAGAGCGTGCTCTTTTCCCGACTTACCGGCACGCGCACTATCGCTTCAAATTATCCTGGCACCACCGTCGAGTTCATTAAAGGCTCTCTTAAACTTGGTCAAGAGCAAGCTGAAATTATCGATACCCCCGGTACCTACACTCTCGAGCCCACCAGCAAAGCAGAAGAGGTAGCTGCCGAAATGCTGAAGGAAGGGGATTTAATTATCAATGTCGTTGACGCCACCAATTTGGAGAGAAACCTCAATCTCACCTTGCAACTACTGGAAAGACCGGTGCCGGTAATAGTTGCGCTCAATATGTGGGACGATACTCACCACCGAGGAATAAATATAGATACTGTCAAGCTAGAAGAGCTACTAGGTGTACCAGTCATCCCCACAGTGGGAGTAACCGGGCAGGGAATACGTGAGTTGGTCAGACGTCTTCCAGAGGCAGCGACCCCCAAAGTCACCTATGCCAGCAGCGACGAAAGATGGGCAAAAATCGGCGATATCGTGAGCCAGGTGCAATCGCTGAGCCATCGCCACCACACCTGGCGCGATGTTTTGGAAGATTTGAGCAATCATCCAGTGGGTGGGGCTGTTTTCGCCCTGCTTGTCCTCGCTGCCACCTTCTTTGTCATTCGCTTTATCGGCGAGGGCATCATCAACTATGTGACCGACCCTCTCTTCAACTGGCTGTGGACACCATTGCTGATGAAGCTGGGGCTAGCGTTGGGGTCAGGAGGTTTCTGGCACGACATCCTGATAGGTAAGCTAATCAACGGCGAAATAGGCTACCTTCAGTCTTTCGGTTTGCTTAGCACCGGCATTTATATTCCACTTGCCGTAGTGTTACCGTACATCGTCGCTTTCTATTTCGCGCTAGGAATATTGGAGGATGTCGGCTACCTGCCTCGCCTGGCGGTATTGATGGACACATTACTGCACAGGTTGGGATTACACGGTTATGCCATAATTCCCACTATCCTCGGCTTTGGATGCAACGTGCCGGCGGTTATGGCGACCCGAATCCTGGAGAGCCGTAAGGAACGGTTCATTGCAGCCACCTTAATTTCTATCGGCATCCCCTGCGCAGCGCTGCAAGCTATGATAATAGGGCTGGTGGGGCAGCAAGGCATGCAGTATGTGGCTATTGTATATGGTAGCTTATTCGCATCCTGGATTATCATAGGACTTATACTTAATCGTGCTGTGAAAGGGTTCAGCCCGGAACTTATTATAGAGATTCCGCCCTATCGCTTCCCACCATGGCGAGTTGTTGGGGAGAAACTCTGGCTAAGGGTCTTCAGCTTTATCAAAGAGGCCCTGCCCATAGTGCTTGGAACCGTACTGGTGGTAAACATCCTTTACATGCTGGGGGTTTTCGATTTTATAGCTAATATCGCCGCTCCGGTCCTGACCGGGCTACTGGGGCTGCCAAAGGAGACAGTTGTTGCCTTATCCATCGGTTTCTTGCGTAAAGACATAGCCGTGGGCATGCTGGCCCCTTTGGGTTTGACCGCCAAGCAACTGGTAATAAGCACTACCGTTCTGGCTATGGTTTTTCCCTGTGTGGCTACCTTCGTGATACTGACTCGAGAGTTAGGTGCCAGAGACATGCTCAAGGCTACCGGGATAATGCTAGCGGCAGCGCTTATCGTAGGCAGCCTGCAAAATCTGATCCTGTGAAGATATGTACAACCTTTAGGACGGTGGTCTGTTGGTCGTGGTTGCTGCATGCTTAGTAGCCGTTGGTGGGTACTTACCGCTAGTAATCCAATAGTTTAGTCGTTTTGAGGCATCTTCGGGGATGTCTGTTCTTATCTCTATCGGCCACTCGGACCTAAGTTTTGGAGCAAGTTCCTTTAGCTTTTGGGGGATTAGATTTGTCGAAATACTCATCCTACTTTTGATATTTTCGCATAGTTTTCTATGACCTAGCGGCCAAATCTGATTACCAATTACTAGTAAGAACCCTTGTTGTTGTTTTATAAGGTGGGTAAAACTAAATGGCATGTAACGTACTACAAAAATAGGTTTTATTTTCAGATGAGAGCAGATTTCAAGTTGCTCTTCTAACTCCTCTTTTTCTATTGGTTTAAGTTCATTTTTAGCTTGTACCCCAAATACCCTTCCGTCGGGATGTTCTGCTATGAAATCGAGGTTAGCCTTGCTTTTCTTCCATTTTCTATTTTTATATTCATTACTGTGACTGGATACAATGGTGAGATTATTTGACCTTAATTCATATTTAGTCAGTGATTCAAAGTGATCTGCGAGGTCCTTTGCGATATATGGGGAGGCATAAAGTGAGATAGTTCTGGCTTTAGACTTCATGTGTGTTTCAAGGGTCTTCTTAGTATTTTGTGAATTAAGTAAATAAGACGGGAATACAAATGTTGCTACATTAGTTCCAGCTTTGAAACGCTTAGTTTGCAAGATTCCCCTATCTTTCAAGCGATAAATAGCCTGAGCTGTGGTGATATGGAAAAACTGTGTTTCAAAAAGGACCTGAAGCTGGCGAAAATGGAAGGGTGTTTTTCTGCGGCGAAAAAACTCCTCAATGGCGTCTACGGCTTGCTGGATGTATGGTTCTTGTTTTGTTAGATCAGGTAGGAACTCGTTAGGTGGTTCCTCGTCATAGTGTATATCAGAGTTGAAGTCCCGCATTTTTTGTGTTTTCCAAAACGTGTATTGATTATATAGGTAAACTAGATACAAACGCAATAACCCCTAAATTATATAAATCCCTAGTTCTTCAAGAATAATGGCATAACAATTGTGGCACTCACATTGCCAGTTGACCAAGCAGTGATGACTTGACCAAAGGGCTTATAATTTATAATATTAACCGTGCGAAACATAAGGAGGGGGCTATGATTGCGGACTGGTTCAAGACTCACAGATATTTCGAAGCTACCAGGCAAAAGCGAACTCATGCCTCTCTCTACGAATTCCCAATCAAAGGCGGAATAGTCAGACGAAAACTGAGAAGGCCAACTTCCAAGATATCCTTTAACATCGCCCGTCGGATAGTTGAAGTAGCACTCAGAAGCGTAATCCGCTTAGAGATAAAAGGCAAGGAAAACCTGCCGACAAAGGGACCTATTATCGCTGTCTTCAATCACCTCAATCTAATAGACCCACCCCTGCACATAATCAGCATTCTGCCTCGCGATAGCATCGTTATGGCCAAGGAGGAGCTGTTTTACTACTGGCCCATCCCCGTCTTTCGCATGTTAATGGATGCTGCGGAAGCTTATCCTGTGCGCCGTCGCGGAACTCCTGCAGAAAGACAGATGGCGATGAAATACGCAGAAGAAGTGCTGGCAAAAGGTCTTCTGTTCGGCATATATCCGGAAGGCACGCGGAGCAAAGCCGGCTGCCTGAAAGAAGCTTACCCTGGCTGTGCCCTCATTGCCTTAAAGACCGGCGCTCCCCTTATCCCTGTTGCCATCCGCGGAACAGAGAAGTTGAAGGGAATCGGCTGGCTTACCCGACCCACGGTAACCATCACTTTCGGTAAGCCTTTCGCACTTCCACCTGTCCAAGGTAAGCCGAATGGGAAGCAGCTAAAAGAGCTAACTGAACACATAATGGGGAAAGTCGCCGCTATCCTGCCTCCAGAATACAGGGGCATATATAAACCCTGTTGAGCTGCTTGCTGGAACCGAAGTATATGGCCAAGGTAGAAGTTAAAAAAGCTCGCGAGTTCGGCTTGTGCTTCGGTGTCAGACGAGCTATTAAAATAATCAATAAGGCAGTCAGAGAACACCAAGAGATAGCAACTCTGGGGCCGATAGTGCATAACCGGCTGGTAGTCGCCAAGCTGGCTGATAGCGGAGTCAAGGTCGTAAATGAGCTAGACCAAGTTCAAGACAGAGTCATCGCCATTACTTCGCACGGTGCCCCACCGCAATTGCTCTCACAAATTCAAGCCAGAAAGCTCCGGGTAATCGATACCACCTGCCCCATAGTCCGCAGTGCCCAGAAAGCAGCCAAGAAACTGGCTCAGGCTGGCTTGCGCGTCATTATCTTCGGCGAAGCCACCCATCCTGAAGTTAAAGGCCTGCTCGGCTGGGCAGGCAATAATGCTGTTGCCACTCTGAAAGGAGAGGAGATAGCCAACCTGGAACTGCCTCGTCGGCTGGGCATCATTTCACAGACCACACAGAGCCACACCAAGTTCGTTGAGTTCATCAATGAGGTCATCAGAGCCGTTTTCCCTGATGTCCAGGATTTGCGCATCATAAACACTCTTTGTCAGGAAACACGAAAACGGCAAGAAGCTGCTATCGAATTAGCTGGGAAAAGTGACCTGATGATAGTGGTTGGCGGACACAACAGTGCCAACACACAGCGTCTCGCCGAGGTATGCTCGCCTATTGTCGAAACTCATCTAATAGAGACTGCTGCCGAAATAGAAAAGGACTGGCTTTCAGGAAAGCAGCATATTGGCGTAACTGCCGGTGCTTCTACACCGGATGAAGCTATTGAGGAAGTAGTGTGTAAGTTAGAATCCCTCGCCAGCGGCGATTAGAATCTTAACCCAGCCTGTCATCCAGTTTTCTACCGCCAAGGAGGTGAAAGTGGAGATGAGGCACAAGCTGGCCGCCATCAGCACCACAGCTTACCGACAATCGATAACCCCTTTCCGAAATGCCCTCTTTCTCAGCCAATTCCTTAGCCAGTAAGATGAGCCGCCCCATTAACGCCTGCTGCTTGTCGGTGAGCTCAGTCATTGAAGCAACATGAGCTTTAGGTATGATGAGAATATGCGTAGGCGCCTGGGGATTGATATCCCGAAAAGCTACGAGCTCTTCGTCGTAGTGAACAATATCAGCGGGTATTTCCCCGGCAACAATCTGGCAAAAAAGACATTCCATGATTCAAGATGGCTGCTAGGATACGCGGATTGACAAGCAGGTAACCGTTCTCTTTATACCCGGTATGGGATGGATCTTCTCGGTGACCAGGCTGCCAACGGCATTAAAGTCATCATGTTCGACAACAGCGATAACATCGTAAGGTCCAGTTACCAGGTCAACTGATTTTAGCTCCTTAATCTTTTGAGCCTGGAGAGCTGCCACCACATCCTTTGTCCTGCCTACTTCCGTCTCGATTAGCACAAAAGCCTTGGCTGTCATATTCTCACCCCCTCTCTAGTTATAATTTTAGCCTATTATGTCAGATTGACGCAACTCTTCGATTTGCGACTTACTATAGCTTAATTCACGCAATATCTCATCAGTATGCTCGCCGAAGATAGGTGCCAGGCTCCTCACCTTGCCCGGAGTCTCGGACAGCTTGATGGCAATGCCCGGGTGTTTCACCTTTCCCAGAGTCGGATGGTCTATCTCTAAAACCATTTGGCGGTGAAGCACCTGCGGGTCATTGAACACTTCATCAAAGGTATAGACTTTACCCACTGGCACATCCTTATCAATAAGAAAGTCAAACCACTCATCCCTGGTCCTGGTCAAAAAGACTTGCTTTAGGCAGGAAGAGATTTCCTCCCATTTCTCGCCTTCGGGTTTGTGGAGAAAATGCTCTGGCGAAATACAGTAAGAAATATACTCTTCCTTGCCCAAAGCACGACATAGATTTTCCCAAAACCAGGGTTCAAGACAGCCGATGCTGACATATTTACCATCCTTAGCTTCATACACGCCATAATAGGGATAAGCACCATGAAGCCAGGTTTCACCTCTATTGAACATAATGCCTCTAGAAAAGTAATTGCTAACAAACCAGCTCAGAAGGGTTATTACCCCATCTGTATAGGCTATATCCACGTGTTGTCCTCTACCCGTTTTGCCCCTAGCCACCAGAGCGGCTAGTATGCCCATAACGCCATGCAAAGAGGCACCAGCAAAGTCAGCCAGTAAGTTTAGAGGAACGACCGGCGGACGGTCTGTAGAACCAATGAGGCTAAGAGCACCGGCCATTGATATATAGTTTACATCGTGCCCGGAGCGATTACTATACGGACCGTCCTGCCCGTAGCCGCTGAGGGAGCAATAGATAATCCCGGGATTAATCGACCTTATCTTCTCATAGTCCACGCCCAAACGCTTGACCACACCCGGCCTGAAGCCTTCGACAACAACATCGGCTGTCTGCGCCAACTGGTAGAATATGTCACGGCCTTTGTCAGACTTGAGATTTAGCCCGATACTCCTCTTGTTGCGGCTTAATGCATCAAAAGCAGCTTCCCTTCTCCCCTCCTCCCCCATCGGCGACAGTCCTATTACAGCACCACGCCCACCAACACCAGGCAGTGCCTCAACTTTAATCACATCAGCTCCAAGGTCACCCAAAATCATAGTACATAGACCACCAGGTGCCAGATGAGTAAGATCCAAAACCTTGATTCCCTCCAGAGCTAACATATTACCTCCGTCCCGAATTAATGAATGGCTGGATTCCAACTAATATTACTTTCTGATGTAATCACAGTCAAGAGAGAGGGTCATTTACTTGTCAGTGCGAGGGGCGTAAGCCCCGAAGCAATCCCAGAGATTGCCACGCTTCGCTCGCAATGACGTGGGGGAGTGGTTGAGCAACTTAAGACTTGAAGGGAGATTGACAAGATTATCAACCACCTATATAATAGCTATTTGTTTAATCGGCAAACGGTTGCCTACTGCCTAAAATATCAACTTTAAGAGCTTATTGTGATAGGTGTTGAAACACAAGAGGTTGAGCGAAAAGAGCACCTCATACTTAAAATACTGAACGATTCCCCGCAGCCTCTGGGTGCCAGGGTCATCGCCCGACTTTTGAAGGACCACGGCGTTTACCTGGGCGAAAGGGCAGTTAGATACCACCTGAAACTGATGGATGGACGTGGGCTAACCCGACTTATCAGCCGGGATGGCCGGTTAATCACCGAACCGGGGGTTGAAGAACTGGGTAACGCACTGGTTAGAGATAAGGTGGGGTTCGCCATAGCCAGAATCGAATTGCTCGCTCTTCGCACCGACTTCGATTGGGAGAAAGGCACCGGCTTGGTTCCAGTGAACGTCTCCTTTTTCCCAAAGGAAAAGTTTGAAAAAGCACTCCAGGCAATGAAGCCAGTCTTCGCTGCCGGGATTTGCGTGAGCGATTTGGTGGCTGTTGCTCATGAGGGAGAACAGTTGGGCGAGTTAATCGTACATTCAGGTAAGACAGCATTGGCAACCGTTTGCAGCATCGTGATAAACGGTACGCTACTCAAAGCCGGCGTTCCCATGGACTCCCGATTCGGCGGCATACTACAGATTCGAAACCACGAACCACTTCGCTTCGTGGAGCTCATTCATTATGCCGGTTCCTCGCTAGACCCCTCCGAGGTTTTTATCAGAGCCAGGATGACCTCGGTAAGGGACGCAGCCAGAACGGGCAATGGCAAAATACTGGCTAATTTCCGCGAAATACCAGCCTTGTGTCGTCCCATAGCTGAAAATGTCGTGGCTAAATTGAAGGATGCCGGCTTAGGAGGGCTTATGGTTATGGGCAACACCAGCGAGCCGGTATGTGAGATGCCTATGGAACTCAACAGAATTGGAATGATACTCATCGGAGGCTTAAACCCGATAGCCGCCGCTGAAGAAGCCGGCATAGAAGCGGAAAACTACGCCATGAGCACCGTCTTAGAATATCAGAGATTAAAGAGGTTTCAGGAGATTGCAAGTTGAAAGAGATAAAAGTCATACCATGTCTGGATGTCAAAGATGGCAGGGTGGTCAAAGGGATAAAGTTCGTCAACCTCAGGGATGCCCGCGACCCGGTAGAGGCCGCAGAAGCCTATTGCCGGGAAGGCGCGGATGAGCTGGTATTCCTCGATATTATGGCCAGTGCCGAGGGCAGGGGAACAAGACTGGAATGGGTCAAGAGAGTGGCAGAGAAAGTCACCATCCCCTTCGCTGTAGGCGGCGGCATCAGAAACACCAAAGACATGAAAGATTTATTTGACCTCGGCGTAAGCAAAGTCTCCATCAATACCACTGCTGTAAGAAATCCCGACCTGGTAAAGGAAGCCTCCGAGAAGTTCGGCAAGCAAAGGCTCGTTGTTGCCATCGACGGCATCAAAAATCCGCCGAATAGCCGTCTCCCCAGATTGGAGGTAGTGGTTAAGAGCGGCATGGAATCGACAGGGCTGGACATCGTCCAGTGGGCAAAGAAGATGGAGGAATTGGGTGCCGGGGAGATTCTGCTCACCAGTAAGGATGCCGATGGCACCAAGGAAGGATATGATTTGGAGATGACCAAGGCCGTTGCAGAAGCCGTAAGTATACCGGTCACAGCTTCAGGCGGCGCCGGCAAATTGGAGCACCTTTACGAAGCCGTAGCCATCGCCAAAGCTTCAGCAGTTCTGGCGGCTTCCATCTTTCACTTTGGGGAGATAACCATACCACAGGCAAAATCATACCTCAGGGAGAGAGGCATACCGGTAAAAGAATAGTCAGCGACTTCTACGAGGAGAGTTAGAGAAAGGTAGTCAGGCTATGAAGAATGAATGTGATGTAGTTGAAGTCATAATTAACAAATATGGCGGCAACCATGATAGCGTCATCGCCATACTCCAGGATATACAGTCCGAATATCACTACCTGCCGGAAACTGCACTAAGGGTGGTAGCCAAAAACCTGGAACTGCCCCTGATACAGGTCTATGGCGTAGCCACCTTTTTTAAGGCGTTCAGCCTGAAGCCTCGTGGGGAGCACCTGATCAAACTCTGTGTCGGCACTGCCTGCCATGTGCGGGGTGCTCAACCGGCACTCGACGAGGTAAAAAGACAGCTCGGTATCGAGGCAGGTGAAACAACTGAGGACATGATGTTTACGCTGGAGACAGTCAACTGCCTCGGGGCATGCGCCCTTGGACCTATCATGGTGGTGGGCGAAGAATACCACGGGGAAATGAGCCCAAAGAAAATAAAGAAAATATTAAGCGATTACAAAAAAGCGACAAGAAGCAGGAGACATGATGAGATTAGGGTCGGCACTTGAATCAGAACAACTGCGAGACCGGATTATAAGCCAGCGCAACTCGGATCGTACTTGCATTATCACCAGCGTCGGGACGTGTGGACTGGCACGTGGTGCCGCAGACGTGGCACGAGCCATCTACCAGACAATTAGTGACTTTAACCTTAAGGACTCGGTTGACGTTAGAACAACGGGCTGTCACGGCTTCTGCGAAATAGAGCCCGTTGTCCTCATATATCCCGAAGGAATTCTCTATCAACATGTTACCCCGGCTGACATTCCAGAGATAATCTCTGAATCGGTAATCAAGAAAAATGTCGTTGAAAGGCTTCTCTACCATGATTTCTCGACTGGTAAAAACATTATCCACGAGCAAGATATACCCTTCTACAATAAGCAGAATAGACTAATACTTGGCAATAACAGGTTCATTGCACCCAATAACATAGATGACTACATTGCTCTGGGCGGTTACAGTGCCCTGGTCAAGGCACTTTTTGAAATGACACCCCAGCAGGTGCTGGATGAGGTCAAAGAGTCAAATCTGCGAGGTCGGGGTGGTGGCGGTTTCCCCACCGGCGTAAAGTGGGAGTCCTGCCGCAATGCTCCAGCCCGGGACGGCATCCGCTACGTCATCTGTAACGCCGATGAAGGCGACCCCGGTGCTTACATGGACCGAAGCCTTGTCGAAGGCAATCCTCACAGCATCATTGAAGGAATGATTATCGGTGCCTATGCCATAGACTCTCACGAAGGTTATGTCTATATCCGCCATGAATACCCGCTGGCTGCACAGAATCTGGCCATTGCCCTGGAACAAGCAAGAGAATATGGCTTTCTCGGCGAAGACATACTTGGCTCTGGTTTCCGCTTTGATATCAAAATCACCAAGGGTGGCGGTGCCTTCGTCTGCGGAGAATCAACAGCCCTGATGGCATCACTGGAGGGCAGGATAGGCGAGCCTCGCTTCAAGCATATTCACAGCACCGAGCGAGGGCTTTACGGCCGGCCCAGTAATCTTAATAACGTCGAAACCTGGGCAAACGTGCCCATCATAATCAACCGCGGCGCAGGCTGGTACCGCCAAATAGGTACCGACGGCAGCAAAGGCACCAAGATATTCTCACTGGTGGGTAAGATAAACAACACGGGCCTCGTTGAGGTGCCGATGGGTATAAGTATACGGGAAATGATATACGACATCGGTGGGGGCATCCCCGGCGGCAGGGAATTTAAAGCCGTTCAGACCGGCGGGCCATCGGGTGGTTGTATTCCCAAGAGCCTTGTTGACATATCTGTCGACTTCGACAGGTTGGCCAAGGTGGGGTCGATGATGGGCTCAGGCGGTATGATAGTCATGGATGAGGGCACCTGCATGGTGGACGTGGCTAAGTACTTTATCAGCTTCCTCACCGAAGAATCATGCGGCAAGTGTATCCCCTGCCGCGAGGGGCTGGACAGAATGCTGGATATTCTGACCGATATCACGGAGGGGCGAGGCAAGGAGGAGGATGTTGAACTGCTGGAGGAGCTGGGAGATGTTATGCAGGAGACCTCATTGTGCGGGCTCGGCAGTACCGCCGCCAATCCTGTCCTTTCCACCATCAGATATTTTCGTGATGAATATGATGCCCACATAAAAGAGAAACGCTGCCCCGCCGGTGTCTGCAAGGAGCTTATTACCTTCACCATCGATGGCGAGAAGTGTAACGGCTGTAGAGTGTGCGCCAGGGAATGTCCACAGGGAGCAATATCAGGGGAGAAGAAAGAGGTACACCATATCGACCAGGAGAAGTGTATCAAGTGCGGGCTTTGCCGCGACAACTGTAAGTTCGACGCAGTGACAGTATCATAAAGAGGGAAAATCATGGTTGAATTAACTATCGATGGAACAAAAATAAGGACAGTGGAGGGAACAACAGTTCTCGAAGCAGCAGGAGAAATGGGTATTGTCATCCCGACTCTCTGTTATTATCCAGGTCTCAGCCCCTATGGTGCCTGTCGTGTCTGCATGGTTGAGGTGGTGAAAAACAATCGCTCATCACTGGAAGCGTCCTGTACCCTGCCAGTGGAGCAGGGGCAGGTGATTCTTACGAATTCAGAGAGGGTAAGGAAAGCGCGTAAGCTTATCGTCGAGCTGTTGCTCGCTTCATGCCCAAACTCTAAAACACTACAAGATATGGCTTCAAACATGGGCATCAACAAAATTCGCTTCAAGATAAAAGACAGGGGTTGTATACTCTGCGGGCTTTGCGTGCGCTACTGCAAAGAACAGATGCAGTCTGGAGGCATTGGATTCATCGGCCGCGGTACTTCGCGGAAAGTATCAACCGCATTCGATGTCACTCCCGAAGAATGCCGCAACTGCGGCGGTTGTGAGTGGATATGCCCGGTTTGCGAACGAGCTTGTACCGCAGGCAATCTCATAGATGGCCTCTGTGGAGGATGCCAGAACCTGGCACCTGTGGAGACTTGCCCTATATGCACCGGCTGCTCGGAGAGTGTCGGCATGCAAGGTCATAAGGTTTACTAGCAAACATACATCCAAATATAAAACAACCGAGAAAGGGTTAAAAGGAGGTTTAAAAATGACATTAACCAGGTACAATGCAACAGCCGCAACGCTGACCAAAAACAGGACAGGCGGCGATTGGTGTCCGATAAGCGGGATGTGTGTCACCTGTGTGGAAGGCTGCACAGGTATGTGCGAGATTGGCAAGAGCGCCTACCGCGGTCATGAGGTCATCTACCCACAACCATTTGGCATCATTACCACCGCGTCACAAAAAGCCTACCCCATCGACCTGTCCCATTTCAATATAATGGGAACAGCCGTTGGCGCCGTCGGTATAGAGGAGGACTCCGACAAAGCTATTTTCCCGAATGTTAACCTTGAGACGAGGCTGGGGCAAAACGGTGGAATCAAGTTGCGTCTGCCGCTGGTAATTGCCGGTCTTGGTTCGACTAATATCGCCAAGCAGAACTGGGAAGGCTTAGCCATCGGTTCAGCACTAACAGGAACGCCGCTTACCATCGGCGAGAATGTGTGCGGAATGGATAACGACTCAATTATAGAGAAGGGGAGGATCGTCCGCTCGCCTGAACTTGAGTGGCGTGTAAAAACCTTCCAGGAATGGCAGCGCGATGGCTATGGAGCCATTGTTGTGCAGTCGAATGTTGAAGACGGCCGCCTCGGTGTGCTGGAGTATGCCATAGAGAAACTTGGGGTTGAAGTGGTGGAGTTGAAATGGGGACAGGGAGCCAAGGACATAGGCGGTGAGGTCAAAATCAAGAACCTTGAAAAAGCACAACTGCTTAAGAAACGAGGCTATGTTGTTCTTCCCGACCCGCTTGACCCTGCTGTAATAGACGAGTTCAAGCGCGGCGTCTTTACCGAGTTCGAGAGGCACTCGCGTGTGGGTATGGTTACTGAAGAGGGCTTCCTCGACACTGTTAGCCGGCTGCGGAAAGCCGGTGCCAAATACATATCGCTGAAGACCGGTGCCTATAGGCCTGCAGACCTGGCTCGGGCAGTCAAGTTCTCCTCGATGGCAAAAATCGACTACCTCACTGTTGACGCCGCAGGAGGCGGTACTGGCATGAGCCCGTGGCGTATGATGAACGAGTGGGGTGTACCTGGTATCGAACTGTGGTCAGTACTCTATAAGTGCTGCAACCGTTTAACAGCAAAAGGCGAGTATGTGCCTGACATTGTACTTGCTGGTGGATTTATTCTGGAAGACCAGATATTTAAAGGTTTTGCACTATGCGCCCCTTATGTAAAGGCAATAGCCATGGCAAGGGCACCTCTTGCCGCAGCCATGGTCGGTAAGACTATTGGTGAAGCAATAAACGGTGGACAACTCCCCATTTACCTGCAGCGATTCGGCAATACAAGGGAGTCTATCTTTGTTACTGCTGAGGGCCTGAAAAGAGAGTACGGGAAAGATTATGAGAAGATTCCCACCGCAGCCATCGGACTCTATACTTACTACGAGCGACTTGCCCAAGGTCTACGCCAGCTTATGGCCGGAGGTCGCAAGTTTGCACTTGAGCACATAACTCGTAATGACATCGCTGCCCTGACTCCAGAAGCCGCAAAAGTTAGCGGTATTCCTCTTGTCTCAGACCTGGATGCAGAAGAGGTGGACAAAATACTGGGGTAAGCACACTGTCTTTAAGGAGCAGGCTCCGATTTTTGTCGGAGCCTGTTTGCTTATAAACCACTTCCTGTCATTGCGAGTCCTTCCATTCTGGAAAGACGTGGCAATCTCCAAAAAAGTTATGCTATTAGCGGCTGCTGAATTTGATAGCCCGGTCGTAAAGTAGGTCCGTATATGCTGGACCTACCCTGGTAGCTGGCTCTAAATAGGCGCGAATCGCCACAAAGGCAGGCTCATCAAGTCCGACTCCGTGTGCTTCGGGCCCCGTTGGCACCACCACACAGGTCTTTTCAGGACCGCAGCTACGCGCAAACTTACACACGTAAAGATATTTAGCCAGTGGGTTGCCGGGTAAATATTCCTCAGCGCTCCCTGTATACTGGGTGCTATAGATACCGGCTACCCCGTTCCAGCCAGCCTCGCCGTAAAATGAGCAGTTTGAGTACGTAGCCTTCCCGCTAGCAGCATGGTTAACACCATAGACGATAACAAACTCATCAGGGTCATCGCCCAGTGTAAGGGTATCGCTGCGCAGGTAAACCGTGTCACGGCTTTCCCCTGCCACATATAGCTCTCTCTGGACTGCATCGTAAGACTCAGGAAGCCAGACGGAAGGTTCCAGCTCATTCGCTGAGAGATTGCTGTACTTTGCCAGTATAGCCCGGCGCAGATCATCTAGCGCGGGCTGTAAATCCACCTCGGTTTTGCCCGTACCCCTGACGCGTAACTCAGGCGCCGGAAACGGGTCGAGTTTTACCTGTGATTTAGGTGTTACCCGAATAGCTGCTGAGACGGCATCCACGTATTCCTGCCCTGCTTTTTCATCAGCAAAGAGCGCCATGCGGTGCCCAAAGACAATCGTGTCACACTCAGGACCTGTGCCAAGTTTGACCATTGAGCTTGGAATTACATACGTGTTTATGATATCTGCCGAATATCCTGCTGACACGGCAGCGCTGCGTATGCGCTGGTCAGTGCCTTTGTCAGCCGTGACGATGATGATAGTATCCTGATTGAACGGGTTTCCCTTTGCACCATTAGGGGTACCGGAAGTTTTGATGGTGAGGTTATTCAGCGGGTCATTATAGCTGGTGAAAACCCATTCACGCGCCTGCTCTTTTTCATAGTATTTATAGAAGATGAAACCGCAGTAGCTGAAATAGGCGCATTCTGGAGGGGTCTTTGTTACAAGAACAATCGCCTCGTCGGGATTTAACTGCCATCCCTGTATTAGCCCGGGAGCACCATATAACCAACTTTCTATTTTCTCTTGAGCGTTAGATAGCTCCTTCACATCCTTTATGACCACATTATCTGGAATAGTACCAAACACCCCTTTATAAGGTGCACCGGCGTTGTTGCCGCAGGCATTGGCTAATTTCCCGGCTTCGTATAGTTTAACTAAGTCCACGTGGATAAATGGCGCCAGCTTCAAAGTAAAGTCGCTATTCTCTAATGAAGAACGGAAAGCGTCAATATCGCCGCTTGATACATTCGTAGTAGTCCCTGTGGGAGCACAGGATGTTACTACGGATATGAGGACTAAGGAAATAATTGAGACTAATGTAACCGGCAATAATCGTGGCATTTTCTTTACACTCCTTACTTTTTCTCTCTATTAGTTCTAATTGGCTTATTTACTACTTTGGATTCTACGCCAGTCTCTCTGCTTGGTCAATGTGACAGCGTCTTGACTTTCGCCACGCCGTCGCTTATCGTAGAGCTATGGTGCTGATTATGGAGTCATAGCTTGAAATGAGTGGGCGAGATAGTTTCATCACAGACCTGATTTGTTTAGCCGTAGGCTGCGGAGTATTAGGAACATTAATAGCCTTCGCTGTCGTTTTCGCCTGCCAGTATTTTGCCATCGATATATATAAAAACTTATGGGTGCTTGTTATACCTCTTATTCTAGCGATTGCCTTGAATATCACCTTTATCGAACTGTATCGCAAGTACAGGAAGAAATAACCGTTAATCCGGGCTTGTTTTAGGGTCAGCCCTCCAATCTTATTCAAAAGGGAATTTCTTTCCCGTTTCCTTTCCCATTGCCTGCAGCATTTCTTTTCCACTGGAGAAAACGGCGGAGGCTTCTTCAGGTGATTTCTTAACCATGGAAATTGACCCTGTCGGACACGTGGATACACAAAGCCCGCAGCCGATGCACCTTTCCCTGTTGATGACGGTAAGGTCATTTTCAAATTGTATGGCGCCTACCTGACACCGCTCCACGCAGGTACCGCATGTGGTACAGGTATCCTCGTCTTTTGTGGCATAGTAGTTCGACTTTGTTATGGCTGCCGGATTATCGTATTTTGTTATATTGGCTAAAACCCCACAACAACAGCCACAGCAGTTGCATATAAAATCCTTGTTGCCCGCGTGGTTTGAGGAGCAATGAATCAGACCGTCCTCCTCGGCTTTCAGAAGTATCCGCCTTGCCTCTTCCTGTGAAATCTCCCGGCCAAGTCCATTTTCGATGTAGAAATCCGCCGCCCGCCCAAAACTCATACAAGCCTCCAGTAGCTTGTCACACCCCTCTCCAACCATTCTCTTCTCTTTCCGGCAAATGCAATCAGCCACGGCAAACCTGGTGTTCGAGTCGATAATCTGTGACACCTTTTCGTATGGCTGAATCTCGGTGCCCCCCTGTATCTCTTTCTCAACAGGAATAACGCGGAACATCCCTGTTTTTTTGTTTCGCCACGAAGGTACCATTCCCTCCTGGTAAAACCTCTCGTACAATTCGATGTTTTCTGGGGTCAGGTTATTCAACTGGAACTCATAAATCCCGATTACCCACGGTATCAGGAAGTAGTACATCTCCTCGTCAGGCGCTCTATGACGCAGGATTAATCCTCTTTTCGACATACCGTACAGGGTTTCTCCCAGTTCAGTTTCATCCTTACCCGCCCTGTCTGCTATAGTCGATACTTTTTCCGGGCGGGGCCGCAGGTGCAGCATTACCTCAGCTTCCTCCGGAGTAAACAGATGCTGTAGTATCTCCAGCTCCACGCCGCTTTCGGTTTTAGGGAACCCCTGGGGGAACATGTCCAGCCTCTCACGCAGTCTCTCGTAAACGTCAGCCATTTCAGCCTCCTTTTGCAGTCCTCTCCCGCATTCCACAGGCGATTTGATGGACTGCCTCTGTATCCAAAATAAGATAAACTATGATTTCTCGGCGAGCCATTTCAGCATCACATCAAGTGCCAGCCCTGTGTTTCCTATCTGGCAATGATTCTGGGCTTGCTCCTTCTCTGTAAAAATGCGTCCTGTTACAGATTTGGCGTTCACCAGTGCCTTTACCTGCATGTCATGCATTTTCAAAGGAATAAAATGGTCTTCGGCACCGGTGAGAATCAGCACGTCTTGTTTTACCAAATCTGAATGAAGATTCTTCTCATTAAGCTGCAGGAATGTTTTCATGGCACCCATTGGTGTCTTTGTTTTAGTGATGTACATTGCGTTACGGATCGACCAGGTATGTTCAGGGTCTTTTCTAATTTTCATCTCTGATAAATAATTCATCAGCCCCTCAGATTTTAAGAAAAGTTTCATTAACCACTGAAGTGGCACGGCTGGTATTTGCATATAGTCGAAAGCAACGCCTGAAGCTATGACCCTTTTTATCCGTGGTTCGAATGCTGCGGCTCTGAAACAAAACCACCCACCCATCGATATGCCGAGCAAGGTAACGTTATCCAGCTTAAAATAATCCAGCACAGCTTTTGTCGGCTTCTCCCATTTATAATCCAGCGCCAGCCCGTATTTCTTGCGTGCAGCACCCTGCCCCGGACCTTCAAAGGCAACCACCTTATAACCATGGTCTGCAAAGTATCCCATCCAGGAGTAAAACTCCTCGATATACGAATCAAATCCCCCGAACATGACGATGGTGCCTTTCGTCTTACCACCCGCAGGAGACACCTCCATTGCTGGCAGGAACGTCTTCTTATAGGGGACTTTAAATCTTCCGATGTCGTCTTTGAATACCTTGTAAAAGAGGTCGCTGAACTTATCATACAGAGGTTCCTTATCAGGGTCTTGTTCAAATGTATAGAATTCAGCCGCCCGGTAATAAAACGCCGCGTTCATCAGCCTCTTTTCAGAAACGGCTTTTTTCGCCAGTTGCGTCAACTCCCTCTTCCAATCTGCAAAGTTTTCTATTTTCTGACCGGCTTCTTGCATATCTTCAAGCCTGGCGTAGCCGAAGGAGTACCAGCGATTTAGTTGGAAATTGAACAGTTGGTCTTTATGGAAATCGTGGTATCCGACAGGGAATGTGAATTTGCTTTTACTCACGCTTCCTTTTCCTTCATCAGGGTGGCAATTTTAACTCCAAATTCCTTACATTTTGGAAGCTCTCCGTCAGCAACTGGCCCCTTCATCCCACCAACCCTTATCGACAGCCCTGGAACCACAAGTGTAAGCCCCGGGGCTTTTTCTCTTAATTGCTTTTCCATCTTCTTAGCCGCTTTTTCAAAGTCCCCACCCAGGTATGTGTCGAAGACTGCGCCTCGTTTTTTCTCCAGGTTGAGTTTTCCGAGTCTATCGATAAATTTCGCGATACTTCTTGTCGCTCTGCCCATATGATTTGGAGAGCCGACCAGTATTGCATCGAAATCTCCCATCTTGTTAAGGTCAGCATCATTAAGTTCAACGAGCATAGCTTTTGTCCCTGGGACTTGATTCATTCCTTCGACAATGGTCTCGGCCACAAGCTTGGTATTTCCATACTTCGATTCATACACAACAATAGCTTTTACCATAGGAACGCCACCTCCTGTCACTATTCTCCATTTTTGACCTGCCCCAAGTCATTGTACCACTTCCTGACCTGGCGTTGCCTGGCTCTGTACTCGTCCAGCACATTAGTGACACCCTGTCTTTTCTGTCATCGCGAGGAGCTTCAGCGACGTGGCGATCTCATTCCACGTCCTGTCATTCTGACCCTGAATGAAGTGAAGGGGAAGAATCTAACGTCATACCCATCACCAAGATTGCCACGCCTTCGGCTCGCAATGACACCGGGGACATTACCCAATCTGTCATCGCGAGGGGCGTAGCCCCGTGGCGATCTCAGCCCACATCCTGTGTCACCCATTACCTACGTGTCACCCGCCTACGGGTGACCGTCGTAGTATTCAGACTGGGACAGGTCAGGGGTTGCTTGATCTTATTATCTGCAGGTTCCCGCGCATAAGAAGAGCTTCCTTTTGCGGGGTAAGCTGGTTTTCCTTCAATATCTGGTTTAAGCCACCCTGAGCCAGGTAGTCTCTGAAACACGTATAATTATCTCTTCCGGCGAGGAATTCCACAGCCCTGATGAGATAAGCAACGGAGTTTCCGGGTAAAGGGACCTGGTAGTCGATGAACATCAAGACGCCTTTCTTTTTCACCACCCTTTTCATCTCGGAGACGGCTCTATTTCTCTCATCTCTTTCCATCTCGTGCAGCCCGAGCGATATGGAAGCGCAATCGAAGTAACCGTCCCGGAACGGCAGCTCGGTGGCGCTGGCCAGACGGAAGGTGCCATGGTTGAATCCCTGTCTTTTCCTGTTCTTTTCCGCCAGCTCAATCATGCTGGGTTCCTGGTCCACGCCGGTGGCAATGGCGCCCTTTTGCCCGTAGTGGAACACCTGCTCGCCTGTCCCACAGCAGACATCCAGCACCCTGTCGCCCGCTTTTATGCCGGAAAGCCCGGCGACGCAAATCCTGACGTCTTTCAGTATGGGGTCAACCAATGTCGAGTAGTTAATTAGAAGCACGGTTACGGATTATATCAATTTTAGAGTTGATGGTAACCCCTGACTAAGTATCACCCGCCTACGGATAACCGTTTCAACTTTGTCTTTGTCGTCATCGCGACGCGTGAGAATTCATTTTTTATTCCTCCCCCTTGATGGGGGAGGGTCAGGGTGAGGGTGAACTTTTTTATTAGTCCTGTCATCGCGAGGAGTTCTTCCAGGGAAGGACGACGTGGCGATCTCGGTGGTGGGGCATTGAGATTGCCACGCCCTTTAGCGGAAGGGCTCGCAATGACACCGGTGACAATCCAAGTGGTGGGAATATCCCACTTGACACATAATCCCACTAATGGTATACTATCGCTGCGATGGCTACAGTAATAAGGGATACAGGCTTCGAAAAGATAGCTGACAGCGTAAAACCGGACGCTAAAAGGCGAGTAGTTCTGCAAAAGGTTCAATTACAGGAAGGCGTCAGCTATCATATATACCGCAACAGCCTGGGGCAAATTTTACTGGACCCGCAGGTAACCATCCCTGCTTCGGAGATATGGCTATTCAATAACCCGAAGGCTCTGGCATCAGTCAGGCGGGGGCTTTCCGATGCTGCAAAAGGCAGGGTGTCGAAAGTCGACCTCGACGCCCTGTAAGGTCAGGCGTTTTTGTTTGAATTACAATGGACAGCGGAGGCAAGTAAAGCCTGCAATCTGCTTAAAAGCACTGCCTCCCAGAGGAAACGTTACCAGGCTGTCAAAAAGACCCTCAAGTTCCTGGCAATGAATCCTCGGCATAATAGCCTCCAGACTCATGAATATATGAGTTTGAAAGGCCCTAACGGAGAAAAGGTTTTTGAGGCATATGCAGAGCAGAGTACACCCGCCGCCTATAGAGTCTTCTGGTATTATGGTCCTTCCAAAGGCATAATCACCATTCTTGCCATTACCTCTCACCCTTAGTCACGGCCTGGCGAAGGTCAACTAATTATACGTCAGTCTTCTAATCGCATCTTGTCTAAGATTTTAGCAATTGCTATTGGTGCCCCCTGGGCTTCCTGATAAGCATCAAAATCAATTGCTTCAGAATCCTCATCCATCATAATTATAGATGTTCTAGAGAGCACTTCAAAATTTTTTTGAAGTTCGTCTGAACCGACAACAGAGACAGCATTCCATGCACTTGGTAGTATTTCCTGAAGTCTTTCTTCAATTTTCTTGATGACATGAGTGTCCTTTGCTGAAGGGAAACCACAGGCATGGTCAAATGTCATACTGATAACGCTATCCATCAGGGCAGTTGCCTCTTCAATAATATCTATTCTTTTTTGTATAAGCGCATGTTTCATTTTGCGCTTTTCATCTTGATAGGTTTTTTGATTTCGTCGTTCCTCGTCCTCAAGTGCCCATTTTCGTTGCGTTTCGCTCACTCGCCTTTGAAAAAAGTAGGCCAATATGGCACTAGTTATAACACCCAGCAACGTTCCTACTACAGCTATAACCGCGCTATTGTTCATAATTACTATCTCAAATTGAAGTGTATCATCTGACCTGCCTCAGATTATTGTATCACTCTCTGGCTGGCAACGAAATAGACAAAGGCACTGCTTCTCTTATTCTTACGTAAAGCCAGTCCGGTGGATAATTTCGGATTCAAATAAAATCGCTCCAGCAATTGGCATGCTGGGATGAGTTGTTATCGGTCTTTTTTATGATTAGAGGCCATGTTTGCGAACATGATCCGCAAAGTCTCAGTGACCTCTTTGTATTCCAAATATGAAGTTCTATTCTCATCTACCATACCGCGAACCAGTGATGAAAGACGTTCGGCACGATACTTTTCATCCTCGAATTGACTTTGGGTTATGACAGTCTTCGGTATTACAAAACCATCCTTACTAATATTAACGTAAAGTTGGTCCTGTTTAAGCCTATCTATCTCACCGTTGCCTACTTTTTTCGCCTTGGGAGCATAATTCGGAGGATCAGCCCAGAACCAATTCCCTGATTCCCACCTGCGGATTTTCTCGTGCCGAAATATGTTAATGGCATCGGCTATATGAGGGGGAAATGCACTCGTCATTTGCTTCTCAATTGGAACGTTGATTCGGGCAATGAATTCATCAACGTCCGGATTTAAGTAGTCCATAATCATAATGAGAAGTTGTTTGCATGTGTGATCACGAGTAGCTCGCCGAATGAACTTGTTCCATGGAATTACGCCTTTGCATACAAGTGTTAGGAGAAATGCCTTTGCAAATTCTTCCTGTGCAATAATTACGAGAGCGAATGCTGTTGCCGGAGGCTCTGAGAATTCGAGCATAAGGACATCCGACAATAGACGTTCGCCATTATCAAGACATGCTTGGATCGTATTTCGGAATTGTAACTCATTCATCTAGTGTTCTGCTAACCTGCCCCTAATCATTGTACCACTCTTTATGTTATAGTTTCTGGGGAAGGGTGGCTCTAGATAATGCCACTAAGCTTTGCCGGGGCAGGGACAGGAATTTCATTAACTTATACTATGATTATTGGAGTATTGGCTCGTGGCTAATGCTCGAATTCGCCGGAAAAGTTGTATTCGGGTTCGATAACGCAAATGGCGTAATGTTCCAGGAGCGAGCGCTTCTTCCAGGGCTGCTTTCTTTGTTTTTCATCGAGTACGACCAGGTGCCTTACAGTGCAGTTGGCGGATAAGTATTTCTGGGCTGCACCTGAGTCGGCACAAAGTTTTTTATCGATTAGCTCTTTCTGAATCGGTTGACTGCTAAATCCAAACAGCCTGTTTTGACGTTGGGCGTGCTGCCGGATTCTTTTCTGTATATCCAGAGCTTTACCGGCATAGATGTATTTCTTTTGCTTTCTATCGTAGACTAGATAGACTCCCGGTTTGTTAGGAAGATGCAGGCAAGCCCGGTCATAGTCTATCTCCTCTGAGTTGAGTAACTTGCCGAGCAGGTGAATGACCTCGTCACTGGGTTTTAAGGTCAGACTCTCCTGGCTTATCATCAAGCCTTTAGCCCAGGCATCCAGCCCATCACTATAGCCGCCTATTCGCGTGCCATGGCAATTGGTGGTGTGCCCCCAACAGCAGGAGTAAATGCGGGCAAACTCCTGCCCGCGCTGTTTGACCCTGATGAACCTCGGGTCCTGGCCTTCCGGAGTCCTTTTACGCCGGGAAGCCAATGCGGTAAACTTGTGACCGTCTGGCGTTACCATCTGCTGTTCGCCGGCATCATCCAGACGCTGCCAGACGATATCAAACCGGCTCTGTAGTAGCTTCTGACTTTGATGCCGTACACTCATTGCATTCGCCGCCGACTTCAAAAGAATTGGTTTGGTTACGATTATACATCTACATATTTCAGAATGGAATACCCAAAACTAAAATTTTGGAAATCTCTGTGGAGCAGGTCAAACGGGGAAAGCCAGGACTTCGTTCAGTAGGTTTTGGATAGTGCCTGTGTCCAGGCGGTGAAGTCCTCGAGGTGCCTGCCGCTTTTATCCAGGCATTGACCTTTGAACTCGTACACGGGCAGGGCATAGTCCTGCTTTTCAGAGGGTGGGTCTAGCCACACGTCTGCTCGGTTTTTGTTCGAGCCCGGAGAGAAATATCTAAGTCAAGAGCATCCGCTACTTTGAAGAGTGTACTGAGTGTAGTATTGTAATCACCCTTTTCCAATCTGGATATGGCAGGTTGTTTTGTTCCAACAATCTCAGCAAGTTGCTTTTGGCTGATTCGCAATTGGTTTCTGCGTTCTATCAAACTCCGTATCATGTCATATTTAGGCTGTAAAGCCTCGTATTCTTTGCGAATTCCTGGCTTTTTAAGTAATTCTGCCTCAAATTCTTCGTATCTTGTAGCTTTTTTGTTTGCCATTTTACTGCCTTCCCATTTGGATTGTTCATATTATATAACACATATGTTATATTGTCAAGGCCGCAATTTGCAATTGTTCATTCTCTGAATGGCTAAATTTTTGTCGGTTTCTGATATTTTGTCTTCTTTTTTTAGAACACCGTGTAACAATATAAACTTGCGCCCTACATGAGCAAAGAAGAAAATACGATATATGTCCGAACCGTGTTTAATTCTAAGCTCCCTGATACCAGACCTATCTATTTTCCTTACATAAGGCATTCCCAGTGTGACGTTAAATTGCCTCAATAATTTAAATACGTGCAGAATTTCTGCTATCGCCCCATCGGGTTGCCCTAAAATGAAATCTTTTACAGGTTCATTGCCTTTCTCATCAATATAGAAGACAATCTGCCAATCCATACTACGCATTATATAATATGTCTAAATTGCCCAACTACCCGGTAAGGGCGGTTCTAGATAATGCCGCTAAGCTTTGCCGGGGCAAGAATTCCGTTCAGTAGGTGCTGGATAGAGCCTCTGTCCATGCCGTGAAGTCCTCGAGATGCCTGCCGCTTTTATCCAGGCATTGACCTTTGAACTCGTACACGGGCACGGCATAGTCCTGCTTTTCAGAGGGTGGGTTTATCCAGTATTTGAGCTGAACGTCCTCAACGACCACCTGCTCGCAGTCGAGAGGAACATCAAGGCTGCCTTCGCCCTGTATAAGGTGCTGGTAGGCTTGCTTTTGGGATATGATGCTTTCTGTATAGACCGGAGTCATCTGTCTCCATGCCCAGAGAAGCCCGGCGACCTCACCGCCATCGCCGATGCTGACCTCAATCTTCGAGCCGGGCCCTGTAGTCCAGGTGTCGTCAACAGGGTAAGGAAAGCTGATTAACCAGTAGGCAGGGGCTTGTTGCGCGGTTTCTTCCGTGTATTTCTCGCCGACACTGTAGCTGCCGCCGGCGATTGCCTTTGTTTCACCTTCTACCTTGGCGAAATCTTCGTAGCCGGGTGGTAGCAGGTCCGCTTGCTCCAGGAAGTCATAGGCGATATGCTCTGCCTCTTCCTGTGACGGAAGGTCGGGCGTGTACGGTGGGTACAGCTTATCAGGCTCCACGAACCCGTATTCAATGGCTCCGGAAGCGGTCCAGACGGTAAGCTCGCGCATGTCCTCGCCTTCGCCGTCGAACATGGCAATCTTAGCTCCGCCGTCGATAAATCTGGCTTCTCCGCTGAATCCAAGCCTTCTTCCCAGCGCGGTAACAGATTCAGTTGTTACGCCGGCGCTCTGTATCTCGTAGACCGGCGCCTGGCCGGGTTTGGCTGACAGGGCTGTTTTTGCTGTGAACGTCATATGCTCCGGAACGATATTTGAAGGCAGGCTAACCGGGTAATCGCCCTCAAGCAGCGGGGGTGGAGAGACAGAGGCTGGCGGAGGTGGTGGGGCAGAGGCTGGCGCTGACATCTGGCCATATCTGCCGGTATACCATACAGCTCCGATGACTACGAGCAGCACGACAAGCGCAGCGCTGGTCGCAGCGCGCCACACTAAACTCTGAGGAAAAAGCTTTGCTGTCCAATCCCGGCGTTCTTCTCCCCTTGCCGGAGAGGTGGCGGCTGCTTCTTCCTCGGCCAGTTTGCGGAGCAATCTGTCTCTGAGGCTTGCCCTGAAATCGGGTGAAGGCTCATCGCGGTAGGCAAGCATCTTCTTGGCCAGCTCGAGGGCTGAGCGCACCTCATCGCTGACGTCGTCGCCGAGGCTTATTTCCTCTCCCGCCAGCAACTTGTCCAGATATTCGATGAACTGTTTCTCTGTGTATTTACCTTTTTTCATTCGACCAGTCCTTAAAGCAATTCCTCAGCTTACAGACGGCACGGAAGAGCATGGTACCTACGTTATTCTCGGATAGACCGAGCACGGAAGCAATCTGGCGATTGTTGAGCTCGGCCCCGAACTTGAGCGATATGATTTCCTGTTCGCGGTGAGCCAGCGTCGCCAGGCAGACCCGTAGCTGCTCGTATTCTTCTCTCCTCTCCGTCTCTTCCTGCGGCGAAGGGTCCGCGGATTCAATACCAACGGCGCTCTCCAGCGGTAGGCTATTCCTCTTGGATGATTTTCGGAAGTAGTCCGTGACCGTATTCCTGGCAATAGTCAGCAGCCAGGTCTGCGGTGCCGCCTTGTCCCTGTCATACCTGTGGAAGGCAGCCAAGGCTTTCTCAAAGACAACGGATGTCAAATCCTCTGCCTCATTTCGATTGCCTACTCGATAGTTTATATAGCGAAAAACGTAAGTCATGTGCTCTTCATAAAGCGCGGTAAAGCTGCTTATGGCAATTCCGTGATGAGCAAGATTGTTGTCTGTCACGGTGTTTTCTCGATTCAGTATTCCGTTGCAACATTGTAGCACGTTCGGTATCTCAATCAACCCATTTTTTCCAATTCCAATTATGCCTTTCCGGGAAATCACACCTGCCACTCCTGCCCACCCCTTTCCTCAGGGAAACAGGGCGGGCAGGAGCTCAAGAAAGCAATTAGTCCCGGTATCCAATCAACGAGTCGAGTATGTCCAGTTCCTGGTCAAGCGTCGTATCGCCGATTTCGTCCATTTCGTAGGCGAAGTAGTCGCTGAAGTCCTCGAAAAGAATGCTGTACTGCCTTGATACCATTAACGGTAGTGACTGGCGTTCCCAGGTGCCCAGTGGTGACGGCGGCACAACGATGCCACATTCCGGGTTGACCATCGGCTCCCAGGGACGGCTCCAGTGAGCATGTTCCCGCTCATCGATGAGCCAGTTTTTCATCAGGTCTGCGTACCTGGCAAGTAAGATGCCCTTGCGTATGCCGCTGTTTTCAAAGTATTCCGGTCGCTCATCATCGAGATAGACCTTGGCTGTGCTGCCGTCTTCTCTCCCTGCTCTGTCTTCATAGCTTACATTGAGCCTGATGCTGCCGCTGTCGTCCCCTCTGTTCCTCAGCTTCAGCAGTATCAGGCCGCCCTTGGTCTCGCCATCTCCTTTTTGGAGGGGAACAGTGTATTCACCTTCATCAGCTCACCTGTTGCCCTGTCAGCTTCGGGGCTGCCGTATACCATTTCAATATCCCAGTCTCTGGCTTCCAGCGTGAGCCGCAGGTCAAAGACGAGTGGAGTTACCATGTAATCGAACTCATCGCCCATCCGTTCCATGAAATCGCCGGGTGAGTGCACGGAATAGTAGTTGGCGCCTCTGGTCTTGGTGATGGACTCAATGAGCTGGGTATTGAAATCGACGCCGATGCCGACGAACGTGGTGTAGATATTGTCGTTGGAATTATTCTTAAGCAGGCTGAGCAGGCTGTACTCTCCGGTTTCTCCCGTGTTGGGCATGGCATCGGTGAGAAAGATAATACGATTTTCATAGTCATATGGGTCAAAATCACTGTATTTTTCCAGAAGCTCTGTGGCGAGTTTCATTCCGTCGGCAAGGTTGGTGCTGCCATTAGCCCTTATTTCAAATATGCTGTCCGCGACTTCGTCCATGTCTGTACGTCGCACTAGGCTCATCCGTTGAAGCAAGTGTGCCCGCTCATTGAACAGCACTATACCGAAACGGTCGCCATTATTCAGTTGGTCTAGAACGGCGATGACGGCATCCTTGGCAACCTCCATTTTCTGCTTGTGCCGTTCCAGCCAACCGAGTCTAACCTCATTTCCAAACTGGTCATAGTAATATTCATTGAATGGGGATGACATGGAACCGGAGATATCGAGGACAATTACCAGGTTCAGCTTCTTGCGCTCGAAGTCGCGTTCCTCCATTCCCGAGTTCAAGCCTACGGAGAGGTAGTACTCTGTCTTGTTGGAGAAGGGGTCTCTGGTAACAGCGTAGCTGTAAGAGGGGCAGAAAAGCTTGTTACATGGTTTTGTCTGGCCGGTATCGAAATAGTAGTCATAGAATAAGCCTTCATAGGTAATGTCTGTAGGCAGAGGCAGGTAGCCGTTCCTGATGTTCTCTCGGAAGTTGTCAATACCCTTGGCACCACCTACCGCCAGCCCTATGGTATCTGACCCCTCAAGCCATGGTAGCGTGACATGCCTCTTTATTGCTGATTCGGCTGTGGGGGGAGGGGTTGGGCTTGGTGCCGGCGATGGAGCAGTAACCGCCCCTGACGGGGGAGCCGGTGCTTCCTGCGAAGTTGAAGGTTCTGCTTCTCTTGGAGAGGAGGCGCAGGCTGAGGCAAGAGCCGTCGCCAGTAGCATAAAGACCAGAACAAGAGGCAAAATCCGGTGAGCAAGTGAATGTGAGCCTTTCATGACGAACCTCCTTTTATCCGTTTCTCTATAGTAATATACGGATAATCCGGAGAAGTATTACAGGGGATTGTCGTATGGGTGGAGCCATTTACGACAGGCGGAGCTTTCGGTTTAAGACCTGTTTAGCAGGCCTTCCAGGAATTGCCAGATTTCCGAGAGGTGCGTGAGGATAAAGATTACAAGTATTATGCCTAAAATAGCCAGCGCACAGCCGAGCCATCTCATGCCTTTTGCTCTCGCCCTTTCTTAACCGTTAGTTCTGTGACTTGTCCCAGGCTATTGTACGGCAGCAGTTACTGAATCGGCATTAATTGGTCTTACCAGGTGGAGGGCTTGTAAATCTGCGTTCCATCTGGCAGGACAACTGGATTAGGAAACTGGTGTCGTCTATAACTGTCTTTATGCATTCTGAATGACCTCGGTGCAATTTGGGCTAGCTCGTCGTTTTTTCGTCTAAAAGGAAACGCAAAGAGGATTGTCTTATTTGGGAAAAGACGCTTCGCCGCCCTTATCGCAGGTGCCAAGTCCGTGTCCCCTGTCATTATAACGACAGTATCGCATTCATTCTCCTGTAGTATCTCGAATAGTTTTGCTCCAATGGCTACATCCGTTTCCTTTTCTTCGTACCGAGTTATCTGCTTTTTGCAGTGTGGGCAGTTGATATCCTTAGGCTTGAATCTGCCAAACTTAAGGGTAATACCTGTCGATTCAAGACATCTGACATAGTCTCTATGACGCTGAATCACACCTGGGTCATTGAGATGGTATGCGTAGGCAGTGAAGTAGTAAATGTGTTCAAGTGTGGCACCCTTGCCTGTCATGTATAAATAGGACTTGCAAAGGGCAAATATATTTAGCCATTTTACACGCAGTCCTTGGCAATACAAAGCTATATCCCTGGTAGAGTGATATAGATTGAAACCGTCTACTAGGAATATGACTCTATTCATAGACCAAACAAAAAAACCTCTGGGTCGTAACCCAGAGGGGGCTAGTGGGACGACCCACTAGTGATGATGGTGAAATTATAACCATTCCACCCACAAAAGTCAATAGCGGTTTTTCGCTTTTCGCTTAAGGTATTCGAACACGGTGTTTGACAATGGCCTCCGCGTGATTTTTCTAAGCTTTCACCGGCCTATCGGTGACAGTGGACCGGTTTTTGAAGCAGACCATTAAGCTATCTGTTTATATCCTGGCGCATCTCATCTATGAGCTTTATTGCCTCTTCAGCCTTTTGAGTCAAGGCAGGGTCTTTTGACAGCTCCATTGCTTTATTGTAGCTGGCAACAGCCAGGTCCCATTCTTCCTCCTCAGTGTAGAGAGCACCTGAATCAGCGGAGGGTGAAGCCTGTGCAGTGGCAAGCTCTATTATTTTGCTATAGTCTGCAATAACGGGGTCCCAATTTGCTTTCATGCCCAATGCCCAGCTTTTGTTGAAGCGCGACCAGTCAAGTTTCGGGTTTAGGGCGATCGCCTTTTCGTAATCTTCAATGGCATGCGTCCACTGTGCTTTTTTGGCATGGGCAAAGCCCACGTTGAAATATGCCTCTGCCGGGTCCGGGTCCTGTATCATCGCTGTTGCCAGGTCAGGAATGACTGCCAGCTCCCACTGCGTCTGCTTAACGTACAGCCAGCCTCTACCTATAAATGCCATTGCCAGGTCAGAGTGGCTTTCGAAAAGAGTGAACAGGTAGTTGTATGACTCGAAGAGCCATTGCGCCTTGTTGATGTAAGCCCAGCCGCGACCGTCATATGCCCTGACCAGGGCGGGGTCGAGCTCAATAACCTTGGTGAAATCTGAGATGGCTGCATCGTATGCCCGGTTAACCAAATGCGCCCAGCCCCGACCGTAATATGCGGCTGTAGATTCGGGGTCCAGTTCGATTGCCTTGGAATAATCGGATACCGCCCTAAGGCCTCTATTCTCGAAGTAATACGCTTGGCCGCGGGCAAGATAAGCGTTAGCAAGGGCAGGGTCTAACTCTATGGCCGCGGTATATTCAGCGATGGCTTCGTCATAGAGTCCCTGCTGGCTAAGCGTATCACCCTTCTCGACTAACTGCGCTGCCTGGTCTGCGGTATTATCTGGCTCTGGCATCCGGAGGCAGGCTGCAAGCATCAATAGAATCGCGCAAGAGACTAGAATTCCAATGAACTTATTTCTCATACCCTATTCCCCCCGGCGTGGTTTCATTCACAAAGAACGGGATATTATACACCACGCCAGGATGAATAATGAAATGGCTGGGGATACGCAATTCGAAGATGACAGACACGATCATCGTTAAAACCAGTAACCTCTTTAAGAGAGCCGTCAAATAATGTAATATTCACCGTGATAATGAGAAACCTGCAATATAGCACCGGACATTAGCTATATGTTATGGCCGTACAAATAAGAAGATTTATAGAAAGACATGGAAAAGATTTTAGCTCTTTTTGCGCAAACAGAAATCTTTATCTTCGTGTTTATGGAAATCATCACCAGGGTAAAACCCATTCAACGGGTCATAGTCAAAAAAGCCAGCTGGCGTGATAAAGCCATTTTCATTCTCATATTTGGAGGATTTTCCATATTTGGTACCTATGTCGGCATACCATTAGCCTCGGGCGCCATAGTTAATATAAGGGATTTCGCACCAATGATTGCCGGGTTGACGGCTGGGCCGATAATTGGTTTAGTCGTAGGACTGATTGGTGGGATACACCGCTTGTTTCTTGGTGGATTTACTTATATCCCTTGCGGCCTGGCGACAGTTTTGGCAGGTGTAATCGGTGGTGCCATACACTACTTTAATAAGGGTAAGCTCATCGGGATAGTACAAGGTGTTTTACTGACTGTATTCGTTGAATTATTACACGGCGGATTGACATTGCTCATAGCCAGGCCCTTTGCTGAAGCCCTTGAGGTATTTAAAATTGCTATCCCAGCTATGATGGTAGCTAATGCACTGGGTGTGGCTATCGCCATTATAATCTTGGAGCACACTAAAGAGCCGAGAGAAAGCACATAGCGATTGGCATCAACGTCCCTTCCACTTGCTGTTTGAGAGATCCTTCTCGGAAAGATAAAGCTTGCCGTCTTCAGTGCTCTGGATGACGTTGGCATTCCTCAGGACTTCCAAGGCAGTAATTTTATATTCACGCCCCCTGAATATAGCCTGAGCTATGTTCTTGGGCTTGAGTCCTAAGTCCTCAACTGTCTTGGCATTCTCAATCCCAACTGCGTTGCCCTGTCGGAAGATGCGAATTACAGATGGGATGGCCCGCCTCAAAAGTAATTGTGGCAAGATAAACATTACAAACAGCATCACAACCACCAGTATGATTATAATAGTTGTATCACTCATAATCGCCCCCTACTTTGATTCGTTTTGGTTTACTCCTCACGGCTTCTATCTGCTGCCTCTTTGCTATTTTTCAATAGCCTTGATCTCTCTCCCTTGAGAATCGGCAAAATCTACGGTCACATTGTTAACCGTTGGGTCATCGGCAGTTTGAATATCGAAGTTAAAGACATACCCCGGCAAGGCAGGACCATGATGCACATATACTTCGTACTTCACAAGAGTATCGTCGTTCCAGCAGTTCATGGTGCATATCACAGCCCGCAAGGTTGCATGGCTAGTATTCCGTAATGTGCCTTTGATAAACAGATACTTGCTCTCTACTAATGGTTCGCCGAGGCCATATGTGTCTTCCGACCTCCGCTCCCACTCCAGCGATAGCAGCTCCAGTGAATACGGCGATTTTTCTTGGAGTGTGAAGAGGGTGTTATCCGTTGACGAGGCTTCGTTGCCAGCCTCATCTTTCGACTTTACTCGATAGTGATAGGCGGTATTTGGCTCGAGACCGCTTAAGGTGATGCTGTGGGCAGTGGTCAACTCGTCCGAAGTTGCAGTTAAACCATGTTCTATAGTTGTGCCATAATCAACCTGGCTGCTGCCCGGCTCATTCGTCGTCCAGGTGATGACAGCACTTGTATCAGTTTCAGACGAAGTCGAGACATTTTTGATTACCGGCGGCGCAGTGTCGCCAGGTGACGCGGGGGGAGGATTGACATAAATGACCACCGACTTGCTGACAGTACCGCCGGCATTGGTGGCTGTTAAAGTGTAAGCGATGGTTTTGCTTGGTGACAGCTCCACCGACCCGGTAGCAGAAACTTCCCCTATATCCTGGTCTATATTCACACCGGTAGCGCCTTTGACGCCCCATTTTAACTCTGTTGACTGGCCGAGATTGATTTCTGACGGAGTGGCGCCGAAAATAATAATAGCTGGTGGTTCCGGCCGGCAGGCAATGGTCGAGCAAAGCAACAGGAGAGCCAGGCTACAAAAAATAGCTATATACCTGCCAGGTTTAGCTTTTATGGCCGTCTGCATACTCAAATCTGTTCGATTATACACCCAACCAAGGCAAAAAAGAATGTCTCTCCGCTTTCCGTGCCTTACTGCTATTCGGGACCTTGCGGGTTGGATTGCCAGTTGGCTAGCTCGGACGCCAGTTGTTCGGCCTGCTGTATTTTTTGTATCAGCTCAGCATGTAATTGAATATACTTGTCAGATTCGGCTATGAACTTATCAAGATATTTCTGTTTTACCCCTTCATCTGAATCGGTTAAATATGCGAAGAGTTGAGGGAATGTGTAGTCTGCGGCAATAGTCTTATTTGTAAAGACTACATACTCAGCTCCTTGTAAGGCTGATTGCAGCTGGCTACACAGCTCTTGCCACTGAGTTAACGTAACTTCTTCAGCTTCCGGCATACGTGCTTGCGACTCATTATAGGGGCTATTTGAGCAGACCTCGCTGGCGAGCTTCAAACAGCTAGCACATTGTACCGAGTAGGTCTTGGCTGTTTGTGGAAATGGCAATCGCTCAACCAGAGGAACCCAGCGTTCCAGAGCCTCTCCGGTAACCGACTTTTTCTCGACTATGGGCAGACTTCCCACCGGGCATATCCCCTTCGGAGGGCATAATATCCCGACATCGGAAAATTCATTCCAGTTGAAATCCTCGAGGTCTGAAGCCATAGCCTGTGCTTGCTCAATGCATTCCTTCATCTTGTCACAGAGGTAAGAGAATTGTTGCTCCGGCTGACCCTCTCTCTGGCTGCAAGCCATAACCGACAGAAGAGCCAGGGCTGCAGCTATAATGGCATACAGTTTCAGTCGCATCTTCATAGCCTAAAATTCATCCACTCTGATTATACACCCAGCCGGTTGCCCCTGAAACCTTTAAGCATGGCTGTTTTAGTTGACTCTCTCTCCGCCGCCACAACTTTACTTTTCACTTAAGGTAATTATGTTTCTCAGATTAAGCGCTGATACCTAAACCAATGCCTGCTCTAATTCGTTCTATGTTTAGAAAGTAGAAAGAAGAAAGAAGTACAGCTGACTATGAACAAAGAGCTAATCACTATAATTGGTAGTTTCCTGTTTGTCTGTTTGCTCTTCTTTTTCTGTACCTGGTATTTAATTTAGTGTATTCTTTTTCTGAATTGTAGATGCGCCCCCTCAGGGTCGCTTTACGCGAGGCTAAGGCTGCGCAACTTTATTATAAAAACCACAGACTCAAAAGCCCGCAAACCCTAAACAATCTCAAAGCCCTAAATATCAATGACCAAAACATTTGCCTTTATGTCATTGCGAGCGAAGTGTGTCAATCTCCCTACCCATTCCCAACCGAGATCGCCACGGCACTCCGTACCTCGCGATGACAGTATGGGGATAGCCCCATCGAGATTGCGGGGCATGTTCCAAGTATAAGTGAAGAATCCTGCTCCTCGCAATGATGATGAACACTTCAATTTGGAGAATTTAAATTTTGATATTGTTTGGCATTTGGTATCCAGGGTTTCTTATGTTAGGGGCGAGGCTGTAGCCTCGCGGCTACCACGCGTAAATTTGGGGTTCTCAAAGTGGAGCACAAAACAAATGCGGGTATGTCCAAGCTCTACGAAGTTTGTCCTTCGCTTTCTCTTTTCCATTCCTGCATTAGCTTCTTTATTTGCTCGGCGAGCTTGGGGTTAGAGCGAAGCCTGTTGATGAATATCGGGCAACCTTCAAGAAGGGAGTTTTCGGCAGCGGATGCCAGGCCGGATAGCAGTTGCTGCATGCCGTATTGCTCTGCTCCCGGAGTGGTGGCTCCGGGTATAGATGACTCCAGCTGTTTTTTTAAGTCCTCCTCCGTCAGCCGCATGGGCAAGACGCAACTCTTATACCAGGGACAAGATTTGCATTGAACCAACGCCTGGGCTTCATCCAGAATGTCACTCACTTTTAACCTCAGTTCTTTCCAAATCGTTCAGCATTAGTCTCAGTTCCATACTAATTCATTGGTATCATCGTAGAAATACCAAGCACGGCTATATTCTGAGTTTATCGGGCAGGTCTTGGTTATACTCCATATTCCGTCCCCTGAATACTCAGCACTGAAAATCGAAGCAGCCTCCTCATACTGAGGAGTAGCGGGACCTCAGCCGCAGGGTTCATCGGAAACCACTTCCACCCGGCACTGAGAACTGAAACTCTTGGCTATCATTATTACCTCCTCGGCTGTATGACGAGGAGCATTATTCATCTGGGCACAACCCACGGATAAAAGTAAAATAACAATGATAGCTAGCTGACATATATATTTCATAGTCGCATACCCTTTGCTTCCAGGGCTACACAACCCACCCGCATTGATTATACAACTTGTGGCGGTAAAACGGAACAGAAGCTGAAAAAGTGGCTATTTTCTGCCTGAAGCTCATGTCAGGAGGCAGCTGTGATTATGTATCGGAAATTTTCGTCTCGAAGGTTTTCCAGTCTGAGTCTGATGCTGGGTACACCGCCTCGTTCCCGGCTGCGTCCTTCGACTTAACCTTGTAATAATACATGATGTTGCCTGCGGGGATACTTGGAGTAAGGCCAGTCAGAGTTATGGAGTGGGTAATGGCTCCCGCCGAGATAGGATTACCCTCCGCGTCGAGTGCAGTCGGGTCATCTCGTAGCTCGGAAAGCAAAGTTTGGTCCTTAGTCCTGCCATATTCAACCTGGCTGCTGGCTAGCTCATTGGTTGTCCAAGTAATAACAGCGCTTGTTGTACTCGGAGTCGCCTGAACATTTGAGATTTGCGGCTTTGTGATATCTTGACCAGAACCGGTGCCACCGGTGGCACCGGTGACAGATTGGAGGAGGTCTTTCACTGTAGCACCGAGTGGTGTATACATATAAGCAAGCACTCCAAGGCCGATAAGGAGGATAAACAACACTAGTATTAGAAGCGGCCTTCTTGACGATGATGGTTGGCTACTTGGTGCTGGCGGTGCCCATCCTGGCTGCTGCCCCCAGCCTGGTTGTTGGGGTGGCATACCGCCTGGCTGCTGTCCCCAGCCTGGTTGTTGGGGTGGCATACCGCCTGGCTGCTGCGGTGGCATACCCCCACCTAGCGTAGCACCGCAGTTCGGGCAAAACCTGGTTCCAGGGTTAACTGTGATCCTACACTGAGGGCAAGAGAGGCTTATCTGAGCACCACAGCCACCACAAAACCGCTGACCCGAAGCAACTGGCGAACCGCAATTAGGACACCTTTGTTGCATACTTCACTTCTCTATCTTCAGTAAAACACTATATTGTAGAAATTATACATCTGATGGTTTCAAGAAAGCAATAGTTAAGTAGCCCTTTTCCCAAAATTATACGGCAATCAGCACTGGGCTTCAACCTGTTGTTTATTGCCTTATCCGGACTGACTAAGCTATTTATCTGAGGCAACACTGTTCTTAGTTGATATTACGTAGCTTTTTCTCGATACCTCTTGCCCTTCAAGATTATACAGAACGGCTGTATCAGGTGTCTCATTATTCCAGATATCACCTAGGGGGTAGTAAAAGCAGAAACCTCCCGATTCATAATGGGCTTCGCCAGTATAAACCCGAATGCTCTTATGCGGTTCTATTACACACGGGCGTGGGGGATAACAGTTTTCAATGCACTCCTCTGGGTCGTCGTACCACTCGCAGGAACACGGCAGCAAGGTTGGAAAGATAAACGCAGGCCCCCCCCTTGTTAGATTCTTCAGCACCCAACCGGCTATATTCTGCGGAGAATCGCTCTGATTTTTGATTTCTACATACTCGTCAGTTTCAACTACTATAAAGCCAGCCATGATGATAGAGTAGTCCATACCCTTGTAATTAATTTTAGTTATTTTGACGGGGGAGGTGAACTTTTGTGTGCCGTGGTCTTCCACCGTTATAGTCCAATTGCTCAAATTGGCAGCAATAACTTTTAAATAATAGTCACAGCCACCCTCATAGATGTAAACAGTATCGCTCGAGGTACCTTCCGAATATGAAATCCTCTTTGTAAGCACGCCTTCCTTGTCCTGTGAGTAGACAAGGATGTCAAAAACGGCGTATTCAGGGGATTGAACGTCTGCCGTCCAAAAAATACGCCATTCCGTGCCGGATATATGAAATGGAGATGTGGTCTCACTCTCTTTGCCGGTAAAGGTTTGAACGGTGCTCCATTCCGCTTCATTCGTTGTCTGTTCAGGCGGAGATACCTCCGGCGGCGTTTGATTTTCAACATTAGCGGGTGGCTGTGTCGCAGGTTTGGTAGTCGATGGACTCGGTGTTGTTAGCCCACACGCCATAATTGAACTGGCCAACAGAA
>JADHXB010000044.1 GCA_016783155.1 Dehalococcoidia bacterium | reverse complement strand
ACAGATACACCTCCTCATACTTCAGCGTTTTGAAAAAGCTCTCCATCATGGCATTCTCATAGGGATTGCCCGTCCGCGCCATGCTGATTTCAAACCCGTAGCGCTTCAGTTTGTCTATGTATTCGCCTGAGGCATACTGCACTCCCTGGTCTGAGTGATGGATAATGCCTTGCCCTGGCTTACGTGCAGCAATGGCCATGCGGAGAGCCTCCAAGGTCAGCGCAGTGTCCAGTCTGGTGGAGACAGCATAGCCAATCACCCGCCGAGAAAAGGCATCCAGTATCGCTGCCAGGTAGACAAAGCCAGTCCGTATCCGGATGTAGGTGATATCAGCCAGCCATACCTGGTTCAGCCGGTTGATAACCATTCCCTTGATGAGATTGAGATATCTAGGGAAGTGGTGCTTGCTATCCGTGGTCTTGACCCACTTTCGTTTAATGTGACACAACAGATCGCTCTCCCGCATCAGCCGCAGTACCTTCTTGTGATTTACCTGCCGTCCTTCATGCTTTAGTTGATGGGTAACCCGACGGTAGCCGTAGCGAGGGAACTCAAGGCAGATAGCCTCAATACGGCCTCTTAAATCAGTCTCTGCCTCCATCTGCTCAGAATCCGCTGACAGCTTTGGGAAGCCGCAATGCAGCAGTATTGATCACCCTTCTCGACGCCGGGCTTAGACTAAGTGAACTGTCCTCTGTGCATTACGAGGACGCCCATATCGAAGAAGGCTTCTTGAAGGTAATGGGAAAGGGAAGTAAGGAGCGACTCGTTCCCATTGGTGCTCTGGAACAAAAGGTACTCTTCCGCTATGTCTTCCACTTCCGGCCCCAGCCACTGAATGAAATGGAAGATTATCTGTTTCTTACTCTGGATGGCAGGAGACTACAATCCAATGCCATCAAACTTATACTAAGGCGATGGGGCATTAAAGCCGGAGTGCCAAGGCTCCACGCACACCTTTGGCGGCATACCTATGCGACAAACTTCCTCACTTACAGATGCGGAGATATCTACGCACTAAAGCAAATACTCGGCCACCGCTCCCTGGAAATGGTTGACAGGTACGTACATTTGGCCTCCGCCCCTGTGGCCAAGAAACTTAGGGGGAAATTTGCCTGGGTAAGGGGGGTGGGCTGGAGCATTGATAGTTATTACTTAGGTGGCCGTGAGTTGTATACCATTACCTCGCTAAAGCAAGCTGCTCTGATGGCTTACGAACAAGCTGGTGTGAGAAATCCCCTGAACGAAATTGATGTAATTGAACTAGATGATTTGAGTTCTTTCTACGAATTGATGGCATATGAAGCGCTGGGATTGTGTGCAGCGGGGGGAGCTAACACACTGCTGCAAGACGGGCTGGTGGATTTTGATGGCAGACTGCCTGTCAATCCTTCGGGTGGTACCCTATCCACTAATGTCTACGCTGCCTCGGGCCTAATAAAATTTGCTGAGGCTTCTTTACAAATTATGGAAAGGGCAAACGGGCATCAGCTTCCGAGAAGAAGAACGGCGCTTGCGCACGGTGCCACTGGCATAGCAGGCCAGGGGAATTGCGTGTTTGTCCTGGGGGAGTAGATGGTGAAACCCAAGATACGAACCGCAATTATAGGTACAGGACAGACCAAATACAGAAGTAAGAGACTAAGTGTAAATATCCCTGAGTGGCGCGCTACTCCACTCTTTTCGCAAGAAATCCTCAGAGAAATAGTCATTGCTGAATGCCAGTGGGCATCTACCTTATTGCTCCCTCTTCCTTGAGACGCTCTACCTCCTCCGTCGGGTAGCCCAATTCCTTGAGTACCTCATCGGTATGCTGACATGCCCGTGGTGCCAGCCTTCTTATCTGTCCCGGTGTATCCGACAGCTTCACCGAGATACCCGTCTGCTTTATCTTTCCACCATCGGGATGCTCCACCTCAACGATCATCTTGCGGTGAATGAGGTGTGGGTCCGTTTCCACTTCATCAAGTAGGTAAACCGGCGCCACGCAGGTGTCAGTCTGCCTCAAGATTTCCACCCACTCATCACGAGGCTTGGCCTTGAACACCTTCGTGAGGTGGTCGAATATCTTCTGGTGTTTGGATTCATCCCAAGCGTGGGGTACGAGGTCCTCACACCCTGCTGCGCGGCACAAGTTAGCGAAGAACCACGGTTCCAGTGACCCCAGGCTCAGATACTTGCCATCCCGGCACTGGTAGGTGTTGTACACAGGTGTTCTGCCGCCCAAGTAGGAAGTGCCCCTCTTTACCACCTCGCCAGTCAGGAAGTACTCGGAGAGAGCCCTGCTGAGCAGGGATACCACACCGTCGGTCATGGCGATGTCCACGAACTGTCCCTTGCCTGTGCGCTCGCGCGCCATCAGCGCCGCAAGCACGCCGATGGCACCATGCATTCCGCCCCCGGCGAAGTCGGCCAGTAGGTTCAGGGGTATTGCCGGTTTACGTCCCTTTTCACCTATCGCCCCCAGCGCTCCCGCCGTTGATATGTAGTTGATGTCGTGTCCTACTAGGTTCTGGTATGGTCCGTCCTGGCCATAGCCGGTGATGGCGCAGTAGATGATTCTGGGGTTTATCTTGGAGAGTGTATCGTAGTCGATGCCCAGTCGCTTCGTCACCCCGGGGCGGAACTCCTCCACCACCACATCGGCAGTCTCGGCCAGCTTGTAGAAGATCTCGCGAGCATCCTGGTACTTCAGGTTCAGCCCGATGCTCCGCTTGTTGCGGTTCAACGCGTTGTATGGTGAGTCTTGCTTCAAGGTGCGGGGTACCTCTGAGGCCTGGCCTGCCTGCTCAGCACGGCGGCCAGTGGGGGGCCCAGGCTCCTCCACTTTTATGACATCTGCCCCCAGGTCAGCCAGGATCATGGTGCAGTAGGGCCCCGGAGCCAGCCTGGTGAGGTCGATTATGCTGATACCTTCCAGTGCCATACTCATCGATAAGTCCCTCCTGAGCAGAATCTTGATGCGAGATTTCCCATTTCAGCCACTGGCGACCATACTAACATCTTGGTTGCTGGCCGTCAACCTCTCTTGGAGCTTCAGAAGCGACCATCTACACCACTCAGTTGTCTAGAAACCAGGGAGTGATGAGGACTGCACAAGAAATCGAAATGTCTGAGGTTGGCCCCATTATGGGACTAAATACTCAATTTGGCTTAGCAAAGCAACGGAGAATAAACAATCACAGCCGTTACACCCCTGAACTCTACGGCCTCACTCCCCTCTAGAAATTGCCTGACTTGTTCTATTGTTTGTAGACTTTCGTCGTTCATGATTAGTTGCATGTCCCAATCATAAACGAGTTGCCTTAATCCTTCAGGCTCATCTTGTGTTAGAAACCAATCTCCTCTCCAGCCTCATCTTGTATTGGAAGAGACTCGGTCTTGACAAGCCCGTTCACGCCTGTTACAATGCGCCTTCACAGTCTTGGCAACACTCATCGCACATTTGGATCCCTTACAGAGTGCGAATGGTTTGGTGGCGCAGAGGCTTGCCAGCAACCAAACCACAGTGAAGTTACGGAGAAGGGGCTGATTCACAATATTCATGGAGAAGTCCCACTTTTTGGAAATAATACCCGGACTTCCGAGGTGAGTAGAAGGGAGAGAGATGGATTTTAAGTTCACACAGGAGCAAGAGAGGTTCCGCAAGGAGGTACGTGACTTTCTAGAGGGGGAAATAGAGAAGGGAATTTTTGAGACGCGTGCAAATGGCTGGGTGACTGAGGAGAATGAAGCGTTTGTTCATCATCTGGCTGAGCGAGGCTGGCTTGGCATGACTTGGCCTCAGGAATATGGAGGGCAAGGTCGCAGCTACCTTGATCGGCTCATCCTTACTGAGGAGATGATGCATTATGGGGCACCCGGAGGAGGATTCCTCGTAGGTGATCGCCAAATAGGCCCGTCGATTATGGCACATGGCACCGAAGAGCAAAGGGATTTCTTCTTGCCTAGGATTGTTAGAGGAGAAACAAGCTTTGCTATCGGCATAAGTGAACCTCAAGCTGGCTCGGACGTGGGGGCGCTTGAGACCCGAGCAGTAGAAGAGGGGGATAGCTTTGTCATAAGTGGGCAGAAGGTATGGACTAGTAACGCCTCGAGGTCTGACTTTATCTACTTGATTGCCAGGACCAATTTCGCCCCCGAAGTTTCTAGGTATCGGAGTATCAGTGAGTTTATCGTTGATTTGAAGACTCCCGGGATTACGATTAACCCTCTAATGGACATGGCTGGCCACGGGCACTGGTGTGAAGTCTTCTTTGACGATGTTCAAGTGCCAGGAACCACTTTAATTGGTAAGAAGGACATGGGCTTTTATCAAATCATGTCCCAACTTGATTATGAGAGGGCCGGGGTCGAACGGCTGATGGGCAACTATCCACTACTGAGGGGCATTATTGATTATACAAAAGAGACAAAGCGCGATGGCGTGCCGCTGTGCAAACAGCCAAGAATTCGCTATATGTTGTCCGATCTCATGATTAAATTCGAGGTTGGAAAGTTGCTCGTCTACCGAGTAGCATGGTTGCTTAACCAAAAAGAGAAGCCTACTCTAACTAGAGATACATGTATAGCTAAAGTATATGGCAACAGATTCGAGCAGGAGTTAGACAACGCAGCAATGAACATCGCTGGGCTTCACGGTCAACTGGATAGTGGCTCAAAATGTGCGATCTTGGACGGGGCGATAACTAGGGCATATCTGTTTTCCCCAGCCCACAGTATCCAAGGTGGCACTTCTGAGATTCTAATGAATATTATCGCTGACAGAGGGTTAGGGCTACCCCGGAAATAGCCGGCCGGGGTACGCCATGATTATACTGGCTTGTTGAAGCCTATGTAGGACAGGGGGTAGAAAATGGATCTTGGTCTGAGCGAAGAACAGGAAATGTTGAGGACATCGGCCCGCGACTTCTTGCAGAAGGAATGCCCGAAGCAACTGGTGAAGCAGTTGGATGAGAGTGATGAGGGTTATTCGCCTGAACTGTGGCGGAAGATGGCAGAGCTCGGGTGGATGGGCTTAGTATTGCCTGAGGAATATGGCGGCAGCGGGGGCAGTTTCTTAGATCTCGTAGTCCTTCTTGAGGAGATGGGATACAATATTCTACCTGGCCCGTTTTTTTCAACCGTGGTTCTTGGGGGCTTGTCTATCTTGGCAGCGGGTAACGAGGAGCAGAAGAAGAGACTATTGCCCGAGGTAGCTAACGGCAGCCTGCTGCTCACCTTAGCCCTTACTGAGTCTGATGCCCAATTCAATGCTAGTTCTGTTAAGACCGATGCAATTCCGAGCAACGAGGGCTGGCTTGTCAGTGGTACCAAACTGTTTGTCACCGATGCTCATGTTGCCCAATACATAATATGTCCAGCCCAAACTTCCGAGGGCATTAGCCTGTTCTTGGTGGATGCCGATAGCCCAGGGATCAGTCGCACTTTGCTCAAGACCTTAGCTGGGGATAAGCAGTGCGAGGTTGTTCTTGACAAAGTCAAGGTTCCCCGCCAGAACCTGCTTGGAGAGGGGGGGCAAGGCTGGGACTATATCGAGAATGTGTTCTCTAAGATGGTGATAGCCAAATGTGGTGAGATGATTGGTGGTGCTCAGCGAGTGTTTGAGATGGCCGCAGATTATGCTAAGGAAAGAAAGCAGTTTGGACGTCCAATCGGTAGTTTTCAAGCTATCCAGCATTATTGTGCTAACATGGCAATTGATGTCGAGGGGGCAAGGCTCATTACCTATCAGGCAGCCTGGCTGCTGAGTGAAGGGCTCCCCTGCACGATGGAAACATCAGTCGCCAAAGCTTGGGTGGGTGAAGCTTATCACCGCATCACCATGTTGGCAGCACAGATTCACGGGTCCATCGGCCTTACTGTGGATCATGACTTTCCTCTGTATTACAAACGAGCTAAGATAGCGGAGCTTTTCTTCGGTAGCCCTGATTTCCATCGCGAGATAGTTGCCCACATGGCTGGTCTTTAAGATTATGAGGTTGTTTAATTCTGTTTCTAGCTTCATTTTCCGCCAGTTTGGCAAGCCTTCACGCCCAACTTTTGGGCCATTTCTGAGGTCTCTTAGCTTCGTTATCACCCTGAAACCCCGGAAAAACCCCCTTCATTTCTAAACGGCCTCATTGTAAGAGTTGAAGGGAGATTGAAATGTTTGTATGTTAGATTGCACTTCGACTGGAGGTATCACAGATGCAGGATAACCGACAACAAGAACTAGAGGCAATAGCCAAGAGGTTCGGGCTTTCTGTAGGATTTGTGGAGGCAGCATTGAGCGTCAAACAAGCCGGGACCGTGGCCGAGAAGGTTGAGGCTTTTGCTAGAGAGCGAAGGCTAATCGAGCAAGGCAACCCGGAGGCAGTTGCAAGACAACATGAAAAGGGAAGGTTGACAGCGCGGGAGAGAATAGATGCGCTGGCAGATGACGGTGACTTTGAGGAACTCGACTCGTGGCACAGACCGTACGAAACCGGGTTTGATATCGGTGAGGAGGCTGGCCAAGGAGACGGGGTGGTTATAGGTCACGGGACTATCGATGGACGGCCGGTCACTATCTGGGCACAGGACGCTACGGTTATGGATGGAACCATAGGAACGGTGCATGCGAGAAAGGTAACCATGATAATGGAAAATGCCCTCAATGCCAGGACACCCATAATAGGAATCTTTGACTCCCAGGGTTTGAGGGCTCATGATGCTATACAGTACCCCGACTTCTACTCTTTCGGTTCTATGGCCCATTTCCAGACGTTAGCCTCAGGGGTGATACCCAAGATCGGTCTCGTGATGGGCCCGTGCAGTGGCGAGCTAGCCATCATTGCTGGGCTATGTGATTTCATCTTCATGGTTAGAAATACTAGTTACATGTACCTCATGCCCCCAGCCTCTAGCATTGACAGCCAAAGACTAGGCGACCCTTGGGCTGTCCACGCCAAGATTGGCTCGTGTGACGTACTTGTCGAGAATGAGAAAGATTGCCTCCTAAGATGTCGTCAGTTGCTAAGTTATCTACCATCAAGCAATACAGAAGGCCCTCCACTAGTTGATACTGGGGATGATCCCAATCGCTGGGAAGAGGAGCTTCTAGAGATCGTTCCTGTCGACTCTTCAAAACCGTATGACATGTATAAAGTGGTCTCGCTGATAGTGGATAACGGAGAATTTTTTGAAATCAAGCGCTATTTTGCCAGGAATCTAATCACCGGCTTTGCACGGCTTGGTGGACATACGGTCGGCATACTAGCCAGCAACCCTCAGTCCTTAGGAGGATGTATGACTCTTGATGCTGCTGATAAGATGTCCCGCTTTGTTAGGTTTTGTGATGCCTTCAATATCCCCTTGGTCTGGTTATGTGATACCCCGGCCTTCTTGCCAGCCGTTGATGAGGAGACAAGAGGCCTGATAAGGCATGGAAGTCGAATGATCATGGCAAATAGTGAAGCAACCGTTCCTCAGATTACAGTTACTACTAGGAGGCGCATTGGGGGAGGCGGTTTAGCTATGCCTGGTCAGTGTTTGGGAGGTGACCTTTTAGTAGCCTGGCCAACCTTTCAGTCTGGCTTAATGGGGGCTGAGGGAGCAGTAGCTATCATGCATAGAAAGCAGCTCGCGGCTATCTCAGACGAAACCCTTAGAAAACAACAAGAAGAAAAGTGGATTGAGGAGATGCAGTGGGGTCTAGATATGCAAGTCCGCGAAGCAACGCAAAAGATTATAGACCCAAGGGACACAAGGCCATTCTTAATTAAGGCATTGAAGTGGCTTAGAAACAAGAAACAGGATTTGCCGCAAAAGAAGCATGAGAATTTTAGGATGTAAGCAAATGTGCCGTAAGGAGCAGAATAATGTCAGGTAGAATCAAAGAAGTAGAAGAGCGAAGAAGCCACCTTCTTAAAGGCGGGGCTCCAAAGGAAGTGGAGCGCCAGCATCAAATGGGTAAACTTACAGCAAGGGAAAGGCTGGAAAAGCTGGTCGACCCGGGGACTCTTGAGGAAATTGACTTATGGATTCGTTCCGTTAAAACAGGCTTTCCTATCGATGAGACAGAGCTTCCTGGGGATGCAGTTATTACTGGCATCGGGAGAATTGATGGCCGCCCATTTTGTGTCTTTGCTCACGATTTCACCGTCGCGGGCGGGACTTTCGGACGTGCTTTACACCATAAAGTGATAAGGATAATGGAAATGGCTCTTGAGAAGAGAATGCCATGTATACAACTTGTTGATTCCGGTGGGGAAAGACTTCAAGATGGGTTTGGCAAGCCGGCATGGAGGCCTTTATTAGGTGGTGCCAATCCTTCTGTTGGTGGTGCACTAAACATCTACCAGGCTCCTGGAATTATGTCAGGAGTAGTCCCTCAAATCACAGTTATGCTGGGTCCACTGTATGCTGGGTCAGCATATTCACCGACCATGGCCGATTTTATGATTATGCGTAATAAGACGTCCTTCATGTCGGTTTGCTCGCCTCCCCTGCTTAAGGCGATTACATTTACCGATGCAACCCAAGAAGAGCTGGGCGGAGCAGAGCTTCATGCTACTATTACCGGGACTGCTGATTTCGTTACAGAAACCGATGAGGAAGCCATAGAAATATGCCGTGAATTGGTGACTTATATTCCATTGAACAATACAGAAAAACCGCCTGTTGTTGATACGGGCGATGACCCTAATCGTATGGATGATCGCCTTCTGGAAATCGTTCCAGCTGACCTTTCAGAGCCTTATGACATGCATGAAATAATCCGCTGCGTAGTGGATAACGGCCAGTTCATTGAATTACAGAAGCTTTTTGCCAAGAGCCTCATAATAGGATTTGCCCGCCTTAATGGGCGAACCGTAGGCATTGTAGCTAACAATCCAGGAAAGGAAAACGGGATTCTGACTCTTAATACTTGCGACAAACAAGCGCGATTCATAAGGTGGTGCGATGCCTTTAATGTCCCAATAATCTTCCTTGTCGATACGCCTGGCTTTCTATCGAGCGTTGAGCAGGAGCAGTCGATGGACGGGCTAATACGCACTGGACCGAAGCCGACATTCGCTATCTGTGAGGCCACGGTTCCCATGATCACAGTATGTATCGGGAAATGTTTTGGCCTAGCTCGTTTGATAATGGGGACGCTGAGGATGGGGATCGATGTTGCATACTGTTGGCCCAGCGCCCAAGTTGCGCGAATAAACCCTGAAGAGGCAATAGACGTTATCTACAAAAAGGAAATATGTTCAGCTGAAGAACCTGATAGAGTGCGAAGGGACAAGCTCGCATGGTTGCTTGAGAATCATCTTGATTTCCCATACCATGCCTTGAAACAAGCGATGGTGAACGACATAATGGACCCACGAGATACTAGACCAGTCCTCATAAAAACGTTGGAAAACCTAGCCAACAAGAAGAAGCTCCCAACAGCTTGGAAAAAACACAGCCTTGTACCCCAGTAGCACAATACCATACGGGGCCTCAGCGAGGGTGTATTGATCATATCGCAATACCTGGCGACACCTGGAAAATGATAGTACACAGGGGTTGTCATTTTGGGAAATAAGACTGTGGTTAGACCATGGATAAAGTATTCAAATATCGACCTATGAGGAGGCAAATATGCCACTAGAAACAATAGAAGTGCCTTTGGCAGGAAAGGTGCTCAAAGTCAACGTCAATCGCGGAGACAAGGTAACCGAAGGCAGCGAAATCTGCACTATTGAGTCTATGAAAATGGAAAACCCTATTCTCACCCCTGTTTCCGGGATAGTTAAAGAAGTAGGAGTTACCCCAGGGCAGGTGGTCAAACCCCACGAGACTATTGCTGTAATTGAGTACTAGGCCTAGTGTAGTGTCTTCCAACCAAGTGTTAGGAATTATTGAAATCGGATGGGGTTGGTAGCAACCCAAACCTTTGGCTCAATCAACTATTGTAGGTGAAGATACGACAACTCCGCGCTTAGCTAAACGATCCCTGATGGCTGAATAGCTGTAGGTGGTAATGGGCAAAGTAGAATCATCGACCAAATCTTTGTCCAGCATCAATTACTTCTCAATCTCCTCCTCCACCCAACAGGGTAACCCGGTTGGGGCCTCCCTGCATAGGCAAGGGAAAATTTACCTCGGTCATGGCGATACCGCCTTAAGAGAGCAAAGGATCTAGTTTTACCAATCCCTAAAACCTCCTCGAACGTCGCTCTATCCAATGTCCCTTAGCAATATCCTTCAATCCAGGTGAAAAAGACACTAGTTCTTTCGGCCATGACCAACAGTCCTATCGAATCTAGAACTGGAGGACGATGAGAAGTGGAATAGCAACCGCTATACCAGTTGTATAAGCGGGTTAACAAAGGCTCTCATTATCGTGTTGCGTCAAAACAAAGTGTTACCCAATAGCTGTCGTTACGTCATAAATCCTGGTTACCAAAGCCTCCTGAGTTTTGGTCTTTCTGTGTTGATGGACAGGACGTTCTGCCAGCCGCCATAGGCGCTCCAAGTGTCCGTTGATCTGCTCCAGGAGCAGGACCGGGTTCAAACCACTGTACGTCGCCGCCAACTCGTGTTGCTTGGCCTCACTAAGCATACCGGACTCAAGTAGTCGCTGATATGGTGTGCGTGCAGTATCATAGACTTTCCGGACTTTGGCCCCTTGTCTGGTCTTGCCTACCAGCTTTATCACCCGTTGAAAGAAGTTGACATAGTGGCGGGTGACATAGTAGAGGCGATTTAATGTCTCTAGAGCCGCCCTGGAGTTGTAACGATCGTATCCTATCAGCCGCCTCACTACCGACCAGTTCTTTTGCTCCACATGACAGCTGTCGTTCTTCTTATAAGGACGTGAGCGTGTAAACTTGATTGCGTTCCGCTCACAGTAGCTGTAAAGATGCTGGTTGATGAATTCACTGCCACTATCCGAGTCTAATCCTAAGAGGGGGAACGGTAAGCGCTGGCGTACTTCGTGGATGGCACCGCCTACACGCGTCTGGCTCTTTCCCCACACCCCGACACACTCTAACCAACCGGTGGCTACATCCACCGTAGACAGGGTTGTCAAGTAGAAGCCAAAGCTACTCTCACCGCAGTGAGCCACCAGGTCAACCTCAAGGAACCCAGGGCGGTTCTCTTCCCAGTCA
>JADHXB010000003.1 GCA_016783155.1 Dehalococcoidia bacterium | reverse complement strand
CGGCAGCCTTAAATATGCCATGGATATCTGCCCCCTCACCACATCAACGGTGAACGCCATTCCCAGCCCCTCGGTATATGGTCAGCCGGTAACCTTCACCACCACCATCTCGTGGCAACAGCCATGCGCGCCAGTACCAACCGGCACGGTTACCTTCATGGACGGAGCGGCAACGCTGGGTACCAGGACGCTCAACGCCTCAGCTCAAGCAACTTTAATCATCTCCAGCCTGTCAGCGGGTAACCATACTATAAGCGCACCGTATGGTGGTGATTCCAATTACTACGCCAGCGCCGTTGTCCCAACCCTACATACGGTTAACACGGCAAATACCACCATAACACTGATTTCCGACGCCAATCCTTCCGTATACGGCCAATCTGTTACCTTCACCGCCACCGTCTCAGCAGTACCACCCGGCGCAGGTACACCAACAGGCAACGTTACCTTCATGGACGGAGCCACTACGCTGGGCACTAAAACTCTAGATGCCTCAGGTCAGGCGAGTATAACCATCGACAACCTGACAGTGGGAGACCATACCATAACCGCAGAATACGGAGGAGACGGCAACTTTAACTTCAGTCCCTTAAACCCGCTTGCACAGACCGTTAACAAGGCAAATACCATCACAGATCTGGTCTCGTCTCAGAACCCTTCAGTGTTCGGGCAGTCGGTAACCTTCACCGCTACCGTCTCAGCAGTACCACCCGGCGCAGGCACGCCCACAGGAACCGTTACCTTCAAGGATGGCGGGGTACAGATAAGTGCCGGAGCCCTTGCCTCGGGTCAGGCAACGTTCACCACCTCCACCCTGTCGGTGGGAGTTCATAACATCACCGCCGAATATGGAGGCGACGGCAACTTCAACACCAGCGCCTCAAGCCCACCACTCACCCAGACCGTCAACAAGGCAGATACCAGCACCGCCCTGGGCTCATCTCATAACCCCTCGCTGTACGGCCAATCGGTCACCTTCACCGCTACAGTCTCAGCGGTAGCACCGGGCGCGGGCATACCCACCGGGTAACATCACCTTCATGGATGGAGCCACATCGCTGGGCACCAGAACCCTCGATGCCTCAGGTCAGGCGACCTTAACCACCTCCAGCCTGTCAATCGGAGACCATACCGTCACCGCCGAATACGGAGGCGACGGCAACTTTAACTTCAGTCCCTTAAGCCCGCTTGCACAGACCGTTAACAAGGCAGATACCAGCACAGCCCTGGTCTCATCTCAGAATCCCTCGGTGTACGGCCAGTCGGTCAACTTCACTGCCACGGTCTCGGCGGTAGCACCCGGCGCAGGTACGCCCACCGGTACCGTCAACTTCAAGGAGGGAGCGGCAACACTAGGCACCGGAAATTTAAATGGTGCGGGTCAGGCAACCTTCACCACCTCCAGCCTGTCGGCAGGAGACCATAATATCACCGCCGAATATGAAGGAGACGGCAACTTCAACACCAGCGCCCCAAGCCCACCACTCACCCAGACCGTTAACAAGGCAGATACCAGCACAACACTGGGCTCATCTCAGAATCCCTCGGTGTACGGACAGTCGGTCACCTTTACCGCCACGGTCACGGCAGTACTACCCGGCGCAGGCACATCCACCGGTACTGCCACCTTCAAGGAGGGAACGACGACGCTGGGGACAGGGACACTTGCCTCGGGTCAGGCAACTTTCACCACCTCCGACCTGTCGGTGGGAGTTCATAACATTACCGCCGAATACGGAGGCGACGGCAACTTCAACACCAGCGCCTCAAGCCCCCTCACCCAGACCGTCAACAAGGCAGATACCGCGACAACTCTGGACTCCAACCTCAATCCATCGGTGTACGGCGAGCCGGTCACCTTCACCGCCACCGTCTCGGCAGCAGCACCAGGCACAGGTACGCCCACGGGCACTGTCACCTTCAAGGATGGAGGTGTAACAATTGATACCGCCACCCTCGATGCCTCTGGACAGGTAACCTTCACCACCTCCGACCTGTCGGTGGGTAACCACAATATCACCACCGAATATGGAGGCGACGGCAACTTCAACGCCAGCATCTCAAACCCGCTCACCCAGACCGTCGGCAAGGCAGATACCAGCACAGCCCTGAACTCATCTCAGAATCCCTCGGTGTTCGGCCAATCGGTCACCTTCACCGCCACCGTTTCGGCGGTACTACCTGGCGCAGGCATGCCATCCGGCACCGTTACCTTCAAGGAGGGAGCGGTAACGCTGGGTACCGGAACCCTTGCCTCAGGGCAGGCAACCCTCAGCACCTCCAACCTGTCAGTGGGAAGGCATACCATCACCGCCGAATACGGAGGCGACGGCAACTTCAACACCAGTACCTCAAGCCCGCTTACCCAGACTATCTTGCCTACTACACAGTCGTTGCCAAGACGAACTGCACCAGCTCCTCCGGGGACCGTGGTGCCGAGGATTCTGGTGCTAATGTTAAACTTGCAACCACAGCAAACTACCTCCAACCAGCCGGTGACCATACTAGCAAACGTGTTTAACCAGGACTACGCGGAAGGCAGCTACAGCTTTGAATTGAAGGTAAATGGAGAGGTTGAGCAGACCAGGTCGGGAAACATCGACAGGCAGGCGGCTATACTCCTAGAATTCGAGGTAGTCAAATCCGAGCCGGGGACGTACACGGTAGAGATCAACGGCCACAAGTCATTCTTCACCATCGTGGAGAAGGCGAGTCTGGAAGAGACAAGTAATCCACGTCATTCAATGAGCGGAGCACTGATTGCCATCATCGTCGCAGGCTCACTGGTCACTGCTTTTCTGATATACCTTCTGATAATCTATATAGGTCGCCGAAGATATTACCGTTGAGCAGGTCGAATGCACTTCAGCGATAATGCGGCGCTCAATTTAGCACTGAATTGCCAAATCGTAGGAATTTAGGCCTAAGCCCAAAACATTATTTACACTCTTAGCTGCATGCCGTCATAGGCGAAGCATATTCTTCGGTTCCTAGACTCCAGGACACGATAGTCGTCATAGCTCCGGTTCCAGTATTCTTCCAAATGAACAAAGACAACCTTCTTGGCTCGCAGGCGTGTCACTAAATCCATGGTCTGCTCAAAAGTATAGAGGGTTGTTCTGGAGATATGTTCGGCTGGGTATCTGAAACTATGTTTCAGTCCTTTCTCAAATATCCCCGGCTGAATAATCAACAAATCGGCTTGTTGAACCTCATTTCTGTGTTCAGGAAAAGGCTTGATGTCACAGGGAGCATAAACCACCTTGCGGCCTGCCTTTTCAAAGACATAAACGAAGGCCAGTTGGGAACCACGGTCGACAGGGATTGCGGTGATCCTAACGCCTCCGATCTGGATTTTGTCATGAAAAAGCTTTAGCTTGAGAAAACCGCTTTCCTGGTAGAAATCGACTATGGGACCGTACTGAGACCTTAGTTTCCTCACGCTTCCGCTTAGCTGTTCAGGCAGCAGCAAACAAATCTGTTTCTGGGGATAGGCGCGCCAAGTGCGAAAGTCCAGCGCAATCTGCTCTACTACCCGAAACCCTTCCACATGATCAGGGTCTAAATGAGAGAAGGTAAGGTAATCTATACGGCGGATAGGTGAACGGTTAAGCAGACTCACAATCTCCGCCGGCGTGTCTACTAGCAGGTTGATATCATGCAGGAAAACAGAAGGCCCTGCTCTGGCATACGGAACGCCTTTCTTCCTGGCTTCCCTACAAACCCGGCATTGGCAAAGTGGTTTGGGGATTACAGCACATCCCCCGGAGCCCAAGATAGTCCATTTCATAAAATACGGTAAACTGGCCTTGTGCGACCTTGCCCCCTTGCTTTTTCCTTTTTCTCACGTGTTCACGCGTAAGCCGGCAAATGTAAGCTGCTAGACTGCCTTCTCTAGCTCACGAAAGAAGGCTGGCCTCAATGGGTCCCATCTGCCTACCAGCCGATCAAATGCAGGCTTTGGGAAAGTCTTTTTGAAGATTCTATAGTAGTATAACTCTTCCACTGAAGACAGGTATGGATGACCCTCTACCTTGTTGAATTCCTCCAGTTCGCTCTGGGATATTTCCTTCTCAGCTTGCGCACGCATGATATAGGCCACTCCTGAACCCTGGGCAAAGAACCGCTTGGTCTGATAGATGATATGTTCAGGCAGGCAACCCTCAAAAGCCTGCCGTACAATCCATTTTCCACTTTGCTCTTCGCCGTGAATTTTATGTTTCATAGGTATCTTCATACTGAAATCCATCACCTTGGAATCAAGGAAGGGGGTGCGGCTCTCATAAGAATTTGCAGCATTCAGCCTGTCCAGCCTCTGCAAGGCGGTATTATGAGCAACATTAATAAGCCTATCGACTATGCTGGCGACTTCCTCCGGGTTACTTCCCTGTCTGAACTGGCCATCATACCCCGCGAAGAACTCATCTGCCCCTTCACCAGTGAGTACGCACTTGGTATGCGGGCTGACAAAACGTCCGGCGATAAAATTAGCTATGGCGCCATGAACGCAGCTTTCTTCGTACATCTCCTGATGATGGATGGCTAGAGGCAATATCTCCTTAATCTCCTTTTCTCCGAACATTAATATGTGGTGCTTGATGCCCAGGTACTTGGTCACGTCCTTGGCCAGCGGTAGGTCCTGCCCCCCTTCCATGCTCACGGTAAAGCACTCGATATCGGCTTTTATCTCGTGTGCCATATATATTATCAGACTGCTGTCTAACCCGCCGCTTAGGAGTACTCCCCCCACAGCATTATCTTTCATGCGCTTTTCCACTGCTTCCATCAGAAGCTCACGGACTACCTTCTTGCCCTGCTCATAGTTCTCGAATTCAGGGGTCTCTACGGCTTCAGATTTAAATCTCTGGAAGCCCAGCTCCGACGAGTAAACATAGCCTGGTGGGAATTCCTTCACATCATCAGCTATACCTACCAGAGCCTTTGCCTCTGAGGCAAAGCATAGTCTGCCATCACTGTGCCCGTAGTAAAGAGGCTTTATACCCACCCAATCACGAGCCAGAATCATCTGCCCCCCGTCTGATATGGCACAGGCAAAGTCCCCATCCAGCTTCTTGGCAAATCCGACGCCATACTTATCATACAAGTGGAGCACGGCCTCGGCGTCAGACATACTGCCCTTCTCTGGATTATATACACGCCCATCAAGGGTAACATCTCTCTTGCCATCGGATGCATGGTGCGAGACTGGCTTTACGTCTCCTCCTACATTCAGCTCAAGGCATCCGATGTTTACACCCTGTTCCCGGTTCGTCCAAGTCTCATGCGGACCTCTATACCTCATCTTGTCAAGCATTTGAGCTAACTCACCATTGTCAGTCCCTAAGATTCCTGCGATTCCTGCCATAATTGCTCTCCTTTCCTAAACGTCAGAATGCCTTTACTGCACTCCTGATTTCTGAAAAGCATCGAGTACATTGATGGCATGAAAACCATCAGTGCAATAGGCGTCAGCACCTATTTCCCTGGCATATTCGTCCGAAACGGCTGCGCCTCCTATCAATACCTTGACCTTGTCTCTGATTCCGCTTTTTTTCAATGCTTCGACTACTTCTTTCATGACTAGCATGGTGGTGGTCAGAAGGGCAGAAAGCCCTAAAAACTGTGGCTTCGATTCCCTGACAACCTCCACAATCTTTTCCGTAGGTACATCTACACCCAGGTCATCAACTTCATATCCGGCGCCCTTGAGCAAGATAGCAACGATATTCTTGCCTATATCGTGAATATCCCCTTTTACTGTGGCTATGACAAATTTCCCCTTTGTCTCTATATTTGAAGCCTCAAGAAGTGGCTTCAGTATTTCCATAGCTGCGCCTACAGCTTCGGCAGAGGCCAGCATATCCGGGATAAAATATTCCTTGGTGGCGAATTTCTCACCCACAACCTGCATTCCTGCCGTCAGGCCCTGGGCGATTATTGTCTCCAGAGGAATGTTGTTATCCAGCGCTGACTGCGTCAACTCCACGACTCCTGGTTTTCCTGATAATGCTTCGTCTATTCCTTCGTCAGCAATTGTCTTTCTTCCCTGTATGACATTTTCCTTAAGTGCGGCTATGATATCTTCACTCATTGCTATCTCCTTTCTTCATACACGTTTAGCCTGGGCAATAAGCCGGGAATCTCCTGGAATATCTTAGAAGTTGTAACCGAATCTATATGTTCTACAGGCTTTGCCAGAAGCTCATTCATCCTCTCGTAGGCTAGTGCGAACACATTATCGTTTGCCAGATCCCCTTCAAAAGGATAAGGTGATGAGATCTCTCCGCTGCGCATCACGGAGCGAATGTGGCGAATGTACATCTTCTGAGGCGTTGCGACCACTTCTCTTATCTGCTTCAGGGTCTCGGCAATCTCCTTTTCACCAATTAGCGCTGGCTTTAGGAAGAATTTGATCATCTGGAAGTGGGCATCATCCAAGACGGCTTGGAGCAGGCAGAAGATGGCATTGCAGTCAAGGAGGCCGTAGGCACAATGCAGAAACTGTGGTCCGCTCAAAGTGACGACTAAATCTGAGAACAGCCTCTCTATAGACGATTGCTGTCCCGGTACCTTGGCATCGCAAACTCCTGACGTAGAGTAGTTTGGTATCTTGTAGAACCTTGCCATTTGAACGCAATCGATGTTGTACTGGCTAGTTTCAACAGAACCGTATGAATCGCCAAGGGTGTCCATCCGTGCTCTCACCGGCACGCTCCCGTAAAGGACCGGTGTCCCCTTATTTACCAGTTGGCTCAGCGTTATGCCAGCCAATACCTCGGCATTTATTTGAGCCATAATACCGGCTTCCTTGATGGGAGCACTGGTACCAGCTTGAGGTGACGATGAAACCACCACAGGCAAGCCTCTTCGGCAAACCTCAATAAAAGTATCTGTTGTATCCTCAACGAACTGTAGAGGGCTTTTTACCAAACAGGTAATAAAGGAAATGATGGGGTTTTCCTTGAGTTGCTCTTTGCCTCCCACTATCAACTCCGCCATCCTCACAACGTTGTCCAGTTGTTTCAGGCTGGTCAGTCCTGACATAACATGCTTGGTGGTATTATTCAAAGAGGCAAAGAACTTATTGACGTCTTTATTATCTTCTGTAATGTCTTTGTCCTGGATATTTACAGTGCGAATGTAGCCATCCACAGTCTGCAGATGCTCACAGACATGGGCTGACTTGCACAGGTCAGCAACTGTTCCGCGTCGTGGATGGAACTCAGGCACCCTAATCTCAGTAGCAGGCTCGGATTTTCTAACGTAGGTTTGGAAATCAACGTCCAGCCAAGTATTCGTTTCAGAGCCGGTAATAAAGAATACCCGTGGCTCGTCTCCTTTCATTATCAGGATATTTTCTAGGTTCCGTGCACCCAGCTTGACTGTCTTATTTGCGCTGTCCACCGCACTGAGGACGAGTTCTTCTGGTATTCTTACTAGCCAGCAGGGGTTGTTTCCGGAGGAAACCGTTGTAACATCTGCACCATTGCTGTGAAATATCTCCGCTGCCTCTTTATTGAAAGATATTAGGCCAGGGTCCTTCAAAATCTCCATGGAAGCGTGGTGAATTTGCTGGACCTGCTCATCGGTAATCCTTTCATAGGGCGTGCGCACCAATATTCCTTCTCTGGGCATCCAATACCTCCTTCTAAGATTTCAAGCCTGGATAGCGAATCGAGGTGCCATTTCTGAGCAATGTACTTGCTCAAGCTGCATTAGCGTTGAATAACGATTCCACCACCCTGATTGCACCAAATCCATCTGCGCCATAACCATCGGCGCCTATGCTTTTGGCGAATTCCTCTGAGACGGGAGCTCCGCCTATGACTACCTTCACCTTGTCTCTTAATCCGGCATCTTTGAGGGCCTGCATGACGTCTGCCATGTTTGCCATGGTGCTGATGAGCAGCGCCGACAACCCCAGAAACTGAGGTTTTTCTTCTCGAACTGCCTCCACAATAGTCGATGTATCGATATCGTTTCCCAGGTCCTTCACTGTATAGCCTGCACCTCGGAGCAGTATCGACACTATGTTCTTGCCAATGTCGTGTAGGTCTCCCTTCACGGTAGCCATGATTATCTTACCCTTAGCTTTGGCCCCAGCCCCGGCCAGGTGAGGCTCTAAAATATCCATAGCTGCTCCAACTACTTGAGCAGATGCCAACATGTCCGGGATGAAATACTGCTTGGCCTCGAATTTCTCGCCCACAATTGCCATGCCCCTGGTAAGTCCCTTGCTAATTATGTCTTGGGGATTTATCTTCTGAGCCAGCGCCGTCTCAATAAGCTCGGTGACTCCAGGCTGGCCAGCCATTCCGTCGTCGAAGCCCTCGTCGTCCTTGGTAATTCTTCCCTGGATGACATTCTCTTGAATTAGCTTTAATATGTCATCTGCCATTTTTGTCCTCCAGTTTGTTTACTTAGCAATTTCCAATGCAGGCATACCATCTGCTAGTCAACTATTTTGCCCTGCCTGTAGGCCTTTATATAACCTTTGCATAACGCATCTTTGCCTATTAGCATGTCACTTATTCTGACCAAACTCATAGCCTTGTCATCCCGCGGGTCAAGGATTGCGGCATCGAGACCGGCATAGGCTGCCATCAGCAGAAAGGCACGGTTCACCAGCTTTCTACTGGGCAAGCCGAAAGATATGTTGCTCAGTCCCATTACCGTCTTTGCGGCAGGGTAGCGAGCCTTTATCCGCTCTATCGTCTTCAGTGTTACCAGGCCTTGCCTGGAATCTACGGATATAGGCAACACCAGGGGATCGAAGTATATCTGTTCTGCCGACATGCCCATGCTGGTCAAGCGTGTCAGTATTGTTTCACAGGTCTCCAATCGCCGCTCGACCGTATCTGGTATGCCCTCGGAGCCCATGGCCAGTGCCACCAACAATGCCTTGTGTCTAGCTGCTAAAGGCCCGATGGATTCCAGCCTCTCAGGCTCTGCAGTAACTGAGTTGATCATTACCGTTTCGCCACGGTAGCTGCGCAGAGCAGCTTCAATGATGCCAGGGACGTCACTATCGATGGTAAGCGGCTTGTCCGTAACTGCTTGGACTGTCTTTACCAGCCACTCCATACCCTCTATCGCCTGCCCCTGAGTGCCCTGTCCGGCACCGACATTCACGTCTATAAAATCGGCTCCGGCTTCAACCTGAGTCTTTGTAATACCCTCGATAAATTCTCTATCTCTTCTGGCGATTGCCTCGGCAACCGTCCGATTTGATGCGTTGATACACTCGCCTATTATCAGCATATTCTACTCCACGATCCCCTTAATTTCTGCCAGCACCCGGCTCCTTACCTCTGCAGGCAAGCTATGCTTATGCGCTGCGATGATCTCTTTCACTTGTTCCGATGCCCTTTCCCACGTGCTTTTTCTTCCCTTGGTTTCCCATTCTTCCCTGCTGTGCCTGTCGCTAAGGGAAGGTTGATAGTGCTCATTGCGCATAAAACGTCTGGTATGTTTGGCAGCGATGAAATTGCCTCCGGGCCCGACTTGCTTGATGAGATCAAAGGCCAGTGTGTCTTCGTTGACTTTTATACCTTCGACTGCCCTCATGACCATTCCCAGTATCTCATTGTCTATTACATACTTCTCGTAGCATACTGTCATGGCGAATTCCATTAACCCTGCAGCATCGTGAATGAAATTGGCGCCAGACAGTGCACAAAGCAGATTAGTAAGGGCAGACTCATAACCACTCTGAGCATCCAGTGTCTTCGAGTCGGTCATACCAGCTGTGGCGTAGAAGGGAAGCTTGTAGAACTGTGCCATCTGGGCGCCGGCTGCATTGAGTAACCCCATCTCAATTGACCCAGCAAGGTATTTCAGGTCAGTGAGGTCGGTATTGGTGGCCACGGAGCCGAGCATAACCGGGGTTCCTGGGTTTACGACTTGCGTAAGCATTACGCCCATCATAGAGTCCACAGTCTGGATTGCCAGGTTCCCCGCAAGTGTAACAGGTGACGTTGCCCCACATAATGGTTCCGCTGGACACGCCAGAGGCACACCGCTCCTGGCGATGGTCAACAATAGATCACCGTAGGTACTGTCCACCTTAAGAGGGCTTATGCTACAGGTTATCATGGAGATAAGAGGGCGTTCCCTGAGCTTTTCTGCAGAGCCTGCGATGATCTCTGCCATCCTTATAACCTGTTTAACTCCGTCGACCGTATAAACGCCTCCCATGACATGCTTAGTTGTATTGTCCATGCCAGTGAAGAAGCGATTGACGTCAACACAGTCCAATGAAAGCTCGGTGGGATAGGTTGGCAGCAGGAAAAAATGGATGTTATCAAGGCCGTCAACCAGTTTAGCGATGCTTCTGAGGTCTTCGAGTGTGGCAGCTCGCTTCGTGTCCGTATCCGGATGATAAATGTAGAGTGCAGTGCCTCCTGTACCCGCATACACTCGCTGATCTCCCAAAGTAATATCATGTTTCTCATGCTGTCCACAGAGCGTGATTTCGGAAGGCGCTGTGCTAATGAGTTCCATGACCCTATTCTCAGGCAAGCGTACCCGCCGCATTTCTCGGTCAACCCGAGCCCCAGCTTGCTCAAAGAGGTCAAGCGCAGTCTTTGAATTTACTTCGAATCCTACCTCTTCTATGATCCGCATGGCAGTCTGGTGCACCATGGAGATAGCCTCGTCGGTAAGAGGCTTAAAGCTACCCCCGGGTAATCCTCTTCGAATCATGTGCCTATGCTCTACCTCCTTCCTAAGCAATTGCGTTTGTTGCAGGTTCTACAGGGGTTGTAGGTCTCTATATCTACGCACGAAGGGCCGACGCCGACAATACCGGATATCGACTTCTGTGGCATCATTAGATATCCCGTGGTTAACCGGACCCCTACTGAGCCACCATCAATCATGCGAAAAAGCTCTTTCTGCTGCCTTATGCTCCAATCGCAGTAACCCGGGCTGAAACGCCGGCTGATACAAAACCCCTGGGCGGAGACCATTTTTCTTATTTCAGTCTCTACCAGTTCAGCTATTTTTTCAACAGCGCTCGACCCTATTACATCCAGCGCATAGGACTCGAGTATAAGCCCATCATCAGCCAGAGAAGTCGTCTTTTTCTCAAGTTCATCGCCTATTGTTACTAGAAAAGCCCCAACTTGCTGACATTGTTCCAAGAGTCGTGCAATGACATGACTTCGGAACATGACTAGGTCTCCAATAAACACATCCCTTTTTCGCACCATGTCAACATTTCTAATAACATACGAATATGATGGTTTTATAAGTTGTTGTGCGAGTTGAGCGTACTCGGTGATTAAGGTCGCAATTCGAGGTGATGGCTCACAATCATCTTTGTAGCCGATACGGCGCAAAACATGTCGTTTGTCTACCTCAATTTCTACTTCCGCAGTTGAGGTTCTAGTGCTCATGTTGTCCATCCAACAAATCAAAGTCGATGCCATCAGACAAATTGCCACCAGGTGAATTGCGTCAGGTGCAAGATAAACCGCGCAAAAGCGGTGGGGCGAAACCAGGTGGAGTTAAGGGGGTGTGATTCACAAAAAAACAGGGCAAATTGCCCTTCGACCATGTACGACTATCTTCAACGTTAGGATATGCCCCTCACCTAACTTGACACTCTGGTGCTTTGGGCTCGTTCCCGACGCGCATTAGTAACTATTTACTTGTTCTCCTGGATGCTGTATATTATATCACATTGAATGCTAATTTGCACCCCCCAATCAATTGCCGTTGTGATAACAGAGGAGTTGCCGGACCTTCCCCATTAACTCCAAAGGTTGCTAGTTATCTGTATTCCTTATAGTTTATGAGGTGCACCTGGCTGTAGCCGTGTTCACAGAGAGAACGTAATGGCGACATTTAGGATTGAGTCAGTTATTAACGGAAACACGTTTGAGGTGTCCCCTCCCTGGGAATTTGACGGAGAAACCGGAAAGCTTGTGCAAGCGATAGGCTACGAGGCTCCCAAGAGTGGGAAGGGAGCAATCGCTGCTGAACAGAAGCTTTCCATTCTTATGCAGAACAAGAATGTTGAATTGGAATCACCGCAGGGCATAGAAGGCGGCAGGTTGCTCTGCGAAGTGTACTTTCAGGGCATTAATCTCGCAGATTACTTCCCCGCGTATAAAGAGCACGACGACGAGTCAATTGAGGAGCTCGAGGAGTGAAGTAGGTATTCATTCTGGGATTACGGGGGGCCGCCAATCTCCCCCATACAGAGCTATTTTGTGCAAAGCGTGCTGGAACAGTCGCAAAAAGGAACAGGATTCTTGGGCATAGGAACCCCGAGCATCTTAACTAATCCTGCGGCCCGTGATAAGTTCATGCCACCAGTAGCTGTCAGCAATCTTGTCCTACTATGTGCCCTTTACTGCTCATATCCACCCCTCCCTGTTGAGGAGTATAAGGTTTCGCTTGGGTCAATTCCCAGAACCAGGTAAGTTACAACAAGATAAGCCTTTGTTATCCGGTTTAATATTAGACCAGGGATCCAGAGGGGGTGAACGGACAGAAAAACGTAAAGAGCAGACGCCATTAAAGCAACCCCATGCCTTGGCAAAAACTTGCACTGACAATAAAATTCCCAGTATAGTGATAGTGCGTGGCAACACCATCCAGACGACAATTACTTGTGGCATCCATAGTGCTAGCGTAAACATAAAATCCAAAAAGTGGACTAACGGTGATAATCGTAGGAGAGAAAATAAATACCAGCCGGAAGAGCATCGAAGAGGCTGTCAAGAATCGTGATGCCTCATTCATCATCAGAATAGCTCGCGAGCAGGCCGAAGCTGGTGCTCATTATATTGACGTCAACGCCGGGACCTTTTTGGACAAAGAGGCAGATTGCCTAAGCTGGCTGGTTGAGACAGTGCAGAGTGAAATTGACATACCTCTGGCGCTGGATAGTCCCAACCCAAATGCCCTGGCCGAAGCGATAAAGCACCACCAAGGCGTGCCGATGATCAATTCCATTTCACTTGAGGAAGACCGGCTCCAATCCCTTCTTCCCGTAATCTCCGCTCAACCCTGCCACGTGGTCGCACTCTGTATGTCCCAAACATCTATGCCTACCACCGTGGAAGAAAGGGTGGCGGTAAGTTCGAAACTTATCAAAAAGCTTACCGATGCAGGCACTCCCCTCGAGATGATTTATGTGGACCCTCTGATACAACCTATCTCCGTAGATGTTAACATGGGACTAGCTGCACTCGGAGCTATCAGGAAAATCATGCACGATTTCCCGGGCGTGAATACCATCTGTGGCCTTTCCAACGTCTCCTTCGGTCTACCGGAACGTCGCATAATAAATCGCAACTTTCTGGCTCTGTGCATTTCCTACGGTCTGTCCGCTGTAATTTTGGACCCGACTGATAAGGAACTGATGACAACCCTGATTACGGTGGAGATGCTTCTTGGCCGGGATGAATACTGTGGAAACTATATTGAGGCCTATCAAAATGGCCGCCTTGCATGAGCACAACGGTTGATAATTCGTCAGTCGATGGTTATGACATCGTAGGGCCAACTGTGTTAAACAAACAATCAATAACCCCAAAACAAGCGAAAGGAGGTTGAAGATGAGCGACTTTAAGGCACTATCTGAAGCTGTGAATAAGGGAGATACCAAGACGGCTCTGGTGGAAGCCCAGAAAGCTCTAGATGCCGGCAGCAGCGCTGAGGAGATTCTCAATAAGGGACTCATTACTGCTATGAACGAGGTGGGCGATAAATTTTCCAAGGGGCTCCTGTTTGTTCCGCAGATGCTACGCTCCGCCAAGACCATGCAAGAGTGCACTAAATTGCTCCAGCCGTTCTTCCAGGAAGGTGATGTCCTCTCCAAGGGAAAGGTGCTGATTGGGACGGTCAAGGGAGACCTGCATGACATCGGCAAGAACCTGGTTTCAATGATGTTGGAGGGTGCAGGATTCACTATAACAGATATGGGAGTGGACGTATCCCCTGAGAAGTTTGTGGAGAAGACAAGAGAGGTAAAACCAGATATAATCGCTTTGTCTGCGTTACTCTCCACCACTATGCCAGCCATGGCTCAGACCATCGAGGCACTGCAGAAAGCCGGGCTAAGAGATAAAGCTAAGGTAATGATTGGTGGCGCTCCTGTTACCGAAAAATACGCACAGCAGATAAATGCGGACTCATATGCATCCGACGCAGGTTCCGCCGTGAATAAAGCCAAAGCACTGCTTGGTATCTCCTGAGAATATATCAATGAAGAGGTGAACTATGAAACCCACGGAGGTTCCAACCTTTCGCCCCCGGCTGAAAGTGCTAAATCGTGAGCAGATACTGGCAATCCATAATGCTGCTTTAGAAATCCTGGAAAAGACAGGGGTCAAGATGGAACACCCGGGTGCGCTGGGAACACTAGTCAGTGCTGGCTGCAAGGTCAGCGACCAAGGTTGGGTTAGGATTCCTGCCAAGCTCGTTGAAGATGCATTGAGTTCAGCTCCCAGGCAGATTGACCTCTATGACCAGAAGGGTAACAAAACCATGCCTCTGGTTAACGGCAACTATTTCTATGGTACTGGTTCAGACGCTACTTTTACTGTTGACGTTGAGACAGGCGAGCGCCGCAGATCTACCCTAAAAGATGCCGCCAATTTTGCCAAGCTCGTCGATGGGCTGGAAAACATGGATTTTGCCATGTCCATGTCAAATCCAGCAGATGCTCCTATCGAAGATATCTACGTCCATGTTTTTGCTGAGATGGTAAAAAATACCAATAAACCGATTGTGTTTATCGCGGATAGTGGTAGAGACATCGCTAAAATATACCAGATTGCCTGCCAAGTGGTGGGGGGCGAAGAAGCGCTGCAGAAAAAACCATTTATCCTCAATTATTCAGAAGCCATCAGCCCACTGCGCTTTCCTGAAAACGTTATGGACAGGCTCATTTTCTGTGCCGAAAAGAGGATACCCATCTGCCTCCCCTCTGGATCTAATGCCGGAGGCGGAGCACCGGTCACACTTGCCGGAGCAATGGCTCTGGGAATAGCCGAGAATTTGGTAGGATTGGTGGTACACCAACTTGTTGGCAAAGGTTCTCCCTTCCTGTTTGGCCCCAATGTCAGTACTCTGGACATGAAATCAACTATCGTGTCGTACGGGTGCCCCGAATGGAGCCTGACGCAGGCGGCTCTTGCCGACATGCGCGATGAACTCTATGGCCTGCCCATCTGGGCTTATGCTGGAGCCTCCGATGCAAAAGTAATGGATGCTCAAGCAGGGGCTGAGGCTATGTTCTCCATTGTCACCGCCATGCTTTCCCGGGCTAATTTAATCCACGATGTGGGTTTCCTTGAATATGGGAGCACCTCCTCCCTTGAGATGGTGACTATGGCCAATGAACTAATCGCCATGAGCCGTTTCTTTACCGACGGTATTACAGTCAATGAGGAAACCTTGGCTCTGGAAGCCATAGAGAGGATAGCAACTGGTGCCCCCGGTTCCATTTTCTTAATGGACGACCATACCTTTGAACACTTCATGCAAGCTCAGTTTTTGCCGAAGCTTCTGGATCGTTTCCGCTACGATTCCTGGGAGGAATCGGGGTCTTCCGACCTCTATAAGCACTGCAACATCGAGGCCAAGAGAATCCTGTCGGAACATCAAGTAGAACCCAAGTCCACTGAAGTGCTCAAAGGAATCGAGCAAATCCTCCAACCGCACTGACGGGAAGTTCAAATATGGGAAGGAGCTTACCAGTTTTCAAACCGCTTACACCCGCAGATGTAAGAAGAATTGACCAGACAAGCCGTCAGATACTGGAGCGCATCGGTATAAGAATCAAAGATGACGCTATCCTCGACAAGTTGAAGAAGGCAGGAGCACAGGTAAATCACCATAATCAGAGACTGCGTTTTAAAGAGGAATGGCTTGATAAGCTTCTCAGTCGTGCCCCATCCCAGTTTACCCTGTATTCCAGAGACGAAAAGAATGATCTGTCCCTGGGGGAAGGTGAAGTCCACTTCGCTAATGGGGGGCGGGTATTTCGCATTCTCGATATAGCGAATGGCGGTTACCGCCTCACCATGCTGAGAGACATAGCTCGCACTGCCATGCTGGTGAATCACCTGGAACATATTCGATTCTATGTCATCGCGTGCCAGGCACATGACGTGGAACCGCAACATTATCATTTGAACGACTTCTGTAACGCTTTCAACAATACTACCAAGCACGTGATGGGAGGCTGCGATAATCTGGAAGGAGTAAGGCAAGTCTGGAAACTAGCCAGTTTAATCGCTGGTGGGGAAGAAAGACTCAGAGAAAAGCCCTTCTTTTCTGTGATCACCAACCCGGTAAGCCCACTCACCATCGGGCCTAACGCCGCCAACATTCTCAGTTTCTGTGCTACACATGGTATTCCCGTAACCTGCGCGTCGGCACCTATAGCTGGAGCCACTTCGCCAGCTACCTTGGCAGGTACCCTCGCCCAGATGCATGCTGAAGCGCTGGCAGGAGTAGCTATCACACAGGTGTTCTCCCCTGGAGCCAAGGTGCTTTACGGTGCCGTGCCCGCCACTATGGATTTACGGAACATTGAGTTTGCCATGGGCTCAACAGAAATGGGCATGATGGGTGCTTCTGCAGTCCAGTTGGCAAAGCTCTATAACTTGCCTATTCGTGCCTCTGCAGGAGTCACCGAGGCTAAAAGACCTGACATTCAATCAGGCGTTGAGAAGAGTTTTTCCAACCTGATGGTTGCTATGGCCGGAGCAGATTGCATTCTCCTGGCAGCTGGAATGCTGGATTCAGGCAATTCCATTTCTTATGAACAATATACTATAGACAACGAAATCATTGGGATGGTATACAGAGTGCTTTCCGGCATTAGGGTGAACAAAGACACTCTCAGCTTAGATGTAATAGAGCAAGCTGGTCCCGGCGGAAATTATGTTATGGAAGAACATACTGTTGAGCATATGATGGAGGAATTTTTCTACCCTGCCTTAAGTGTGCGCTGTAACTTTGATATCTGGGAGGAACGAGGGCGTCCCACCATGTTGAGCCGTGCCAACGACCTGGTTCATAATATTCTGACAGAACGTGAGGAGGTCGAGGAGGGTCTTTTAGACCCGGATTTGCTCCTGGAGGTAAGAAAGGCTTTTCCTGAAATACGGAATATCTGAAATGACAACATCGGATAAAACAGAAGGAATCACCAATATCATCGCTTGCGCCGTGTTTATGCTGGCAATTGAACATCTTCAACTGAAGAAAAAGTATCACAATATGCGTTTGACCTATTTGCCAGCCAGATTGCATCTTAAACCCGCGGAGTTAAAGAAATGCCTGCAACGTGAGGTAAGCAGAGCCCAAGCAAAAGGTGAACGGATAATATGCCTCTACGGAGAGTGTTTTCCGGACATAGATGGCTTCTGCAAACGGCACCGGATTATCAAGGTGCCCGGCTCTTACTGCTACGAAATGCTTCTCGGCAGCGAGCGGTTCAAGCAGCTCATTGATGAGACAACGGGAACCTACTTTTTGGAGGAGGGGCTGATTATCAACTTCGAAGATTTCTGCATGGGCCCCCTGGAGCTCCAGGATGAGGAAATGCGACGGCAATGTTTTGAACACTACAAGAAGCTGCTCTATATACGCCAGCCTTCAGACAAGAACCTTGTACCCAGAGCCAACGAACTGGCCCAATTACTAGGGTTATCCCTGGAGATTCAAGATGCGGATTATTCCCATATTGAAAAGACACTTACTGAATTGCTCAAGGGTGATGCATGGTAGCTAACGCTAAAAATATCCAACCCCCTACACATAAGGGGAACAAGCAGGCGAGAAAACCGCGTCCGCAAAAAGAACGCAGGCCGAGGCGCATCTGGCTGCATGTATACCCTAAGGATATCTGGGTGCCAGCTGAGTATGGGGAGACTTTATGGGCAGCACTGTATAAGGCGGACATGGAGCTGGATAGCGATTGCGGTGGAATAGGCAACTGCGGCAAATGTAAAATCAAGATTCTTTCAGTCGTTGGCCCACCAACCAGCGCGGAGAAGGGGCTACTTGATAAAGTCGAACTGGAACAGGGTATCCGTCTTGCCTGCCGTACCAAAGCAAAGCGAGATTTGGCTATCTCAACAGAGAAGACAGACACAGAGCTGGACTATCTCAAGATTCTAACCACCAGCCATGTTCTCCGTAGTAGATATATTCCAATTTCGCAGCTTGAGCCACTTATTGAGAGACGACCTGTAACCTTGCCCACTGAATCACAAAATGGCAAGATATCAGATTTAAACTGGGTGAGGATGGGGCTGGGCGCCGAATACAGCGACCTGCAAGCCTCGATTCACTGTCTTCGCACACTACCCCAGATGTTGAAGAAGACTAAGTTCAGTGGGGTGGCTGTACTCCATAATAACTCTTTGATTGCGTGGCAAGAGCCGGAGAAATCAAAACACGGATATGGCTTGGTCTTTGACCTCGGCACCAGCACCATTGTGGGTAAACTAATCAACTTGTCAAATGGCAGTGAGGCTGCTGTCGACTCCTGCCTCAATAGGCAGAGATGGCACGGCTCAGACGTAATCAGCCGCCTCAACTACGTTAAACAGAATCCCAGAGGTCTGGACTTTTTGCACAATCTCCTTGTCAACGATCTTAACAACATAACCAAGCACCTTCTCAAAACTGCTGGACTCAAGAAAGAGGATATCCTCATTGCTGTTGCCGCAGGAAACACCACCATGCAGCACTTTCTGTTGAACCTACCCCCCCATGGAATAGCCGAAGCGCCATTTATACCTGCGGTAACTGATGGATTGATTGTGAATGCGGCAGATGTTGGACTCGAATTGAATCTATCAGCCTTGCTTTATACTATGCCCACGAAATCTGGCTATATTGGCGGGGATCTGATTAGCTTTGTGCTCAACTCGGGCATTGCTGAACAAAAAGATGAAGTCATACTTGGACTGGACCTTGGTACCAATGTGGAGATATTCCTAGGCAATGGCAAAAGGCTTTTGACATGTTCAGCGGCTGCAGGTCCTGCCCTGGAAGGAGCGCGAATCTCCTCCGGGATGATAGCCAAGGCGGGTGCATTGGAAGGCGTTAGAATCGAAGAGGGCCAATTGCATTATCGTGTAATCGGGAATATCAAGCCTAAAGGTATATGCGGGAGTGGACTGGTCGACCTGGTGGCAGTTTTATTACATTGTGGTGTAATTGACCCCGAAGGCTTGATTCGCCCAACTCAAAAAGCAGAATATCAGGATTTAAATTCAAGAGTGATTAAGCGGTCATACTGCTATGATTTTCTCATTGCCTCTGAAGAAGAAGGCTTCTATGGCCGACCGATATACCTTACTCAAAAAGATGTTCGCGAGCTTCAGCTTGCCAAAGGGGCTGTAGCTGCCGGTGTGCACACACTGATGGATGAACTAGGCATTGGGTTTGAGGATATCAGCCATGTATATCTAGCTGGGGCGCTGGGGAATTACATTGACCCCATCAGCACCTTGCGCATCGGCCTTCTCCCCGGGATTAACGTGAAGCTCATCAAGTCGTTAGGAAACACTGCCAGCCTGGGAGCCTCAATGGTCCTTTTATCCAAGAAGTACTGGCAAATGGCAAAAGACGTGGTCAACTTCATGGAGCATGTCGAGCTTTCCTACCGCCACGACTTCAATCAATACTTCGTTCAACACATGGATTTCCCTGAAGAGAACATATGGTAAGATAACCTCGTGCTTGATCAAGGAATTTTTATCAGACCTGGACTGCCTTCTGTTTAGGATATCAAATCCGCGGAAAAAACCATTTAGGGGCTTTTTAAATCTGTGGAGCCAGCGGTCAGAGTCGAACTGACGACCGGCGGTTTACGAATTCAGAGTCCAACGTCCCACCTGATGATTCCAAATAGGAAATGGTGGTTTTTGGTTTTTAGGAGCAGGGTCGTTTTGAAGCTAGAATGCTTTTTGATTATTGTAAGTGGCAGTCAGTATATTAGCAAAATATTAGCAAAATATAGTTGTTCAACAAAACAAAAAGACCAACTGAATTATTCTTTCAGTTCCCGAATTCCTCTCATCGACATGGCTCTTCCTTCAAATCTGGGGGGAGGGTAATTCATATCCTCCTGTGCCCAAATCCACTTATATGCTTTCAATATTAAATCAACTGGCAGCCCAGGGAGATTCCGGGCAAGCAGTGGATCAGCCGATAATATGTCGTCTGGCTCTACGCCTTCGTAGACTTTTTCGAGGGCTTCAATAATAGCCAGCCCATTATCCTTATGATAGCTAAGTTTGAGTTGAAGATCTTTCTTTATTTGGCCGTGGCTTGGTCGCCAGTGAGTACCACCAGGCCCTTCGTAAACCCACACCATTATATCGTTAACACTTTTCCCCCCAGGCTTCGTTAATACTATCTTCCTCCCATCACTTAAATCCTCGACCTCATAGCCCAATTGAGGGAGGGCTATTACTTGCTTGCAAAACTCTTCCGGTGGAGCATTTTTTATCCTACATCTTTCAAGCTTAACGTCCACACCTTGGTCACCGGCCGACCCAGGTTTGATGTTGCGTTTAACCATGCAGATGCCCCCATTTCATCGAGTTGATTACTAGCATTGTACTCCAGATGCTTACAGCCTACAACATTGATACCCCTGTTTTCCTATGGTATAGTGGGTAGGACAATGTAAAGATGACTAGTGAATTTAGTGCCTTTCTAAAGGAATTGCTTGGCGCTCTTGGCGTACAAGCAGAATTTCCTCATCAGCAATCCGAAATCGACACAGCCCGGCAGTTTTTGCACCAATTAAACAAGTTCCTGTACCAGCGGGATAAGGAACTGGGCAATGACTACATATCACGTTTTCACAAGTACTGGGAAAGAAATCACGAAGCAATCTTGGGACTAAGTATTGATGATGCACAGTGTTTAAGACTCGCTAAAATCCTTGAACCGGTGTATGCGCAACCGCAGGACTATCCGCAATATCTAACGAAACCACCAATCACCAGAGAAGGTATTTCTGACCGCGCAGTTGCTAACGTGCGCTTTTTTACTGCCATTCAAGATTTCAAGATCAATATACACAAAGGTGGTCGCAATCCGTTTGGACAGTTCAAAGAACACCCTGAATGGTTCAGTGCGGCAGATTTAGTAGAGAACTCAGGGTTGGTAGGCGATTTTCTACAGTACTTAGAAGCCACCGGTTCCCAGGGTGACAAGAGACGCAAGTGGATGATCGCAGCAGCAAAGTTTCTCATCGAAGAATTCGATGGAGACGCTTACAACATACTAGCAGCTTGTGATAGAGATGCCGGCACTATTCGAGACAAGTTAGCATCAGCCGGCTATCTGGGCTACAGCTATAAGAAGGCTGATATGTTCCTTCGTGATATGGCCGAGTGGGGAGTATGGCACTATACTGAAAACGCCCACTTGGTAGATGTAGCCAGTGATTCGAACACAATGCGTATAGCATTGAGGACTTCCATTATTAAAACGAAAATACCTCTGCTGGCAAGCTATTTGGATGTGTACTGCTATCAATACTCAGCCGTTGACACCCGAGCTGCAAATGCTTGGAGACGTGTATGGGAATCATGGGCTGATATCCCCAATAACCACCGCCCGCCAACTCCGGCATCAATGGACTTCCTTCTTTACTACAGTGTAGGCAAGCAGATTTGTAGGCCAACTCCGAAGTGCAACATTTGTCCATTTGACCCTGTGTGTCCTAGCGAAACCCGTCATCTTAACCCACCAAAATCAATTTCTCAAAAAGGAGCAACCGGCTGGGATAGCGGTGCAACTAGCAGTGGTGGCGGTGGAGGCATAATGTCTTAACAAGCCTGTTTAAATGAGCAAACGAAACAATTAATTCAGTACTTCAAAAATCAGAAGATATTGATGTACTATGTCTAAATCCTCACCACTTTTCTCTAGCTTCTTCTGCACCCCATCAGATGTTAACACCACTATTTCTTTCAGCCAAAGGTTTTTAGATCGTAGAATGTCAATCAATCGCTTAGCAACTGCTTCTACGCAGCCACCTATTCGGACGTCGCGCGTCTGAACCACAAGAAATCCACCTGTCTTGACTCGATTAATGTTATTCCTAACAAATCGATAGACCTCGTCCTCATAAGAGCGAAGTGCATCCTTGCGTTCGGCCTTACCTAAAGATGGGGACTTCATGAACAAGAGACTTGTCTTCCCATCTAAATCAAGTGCTTCTGACTTTCCCTCCCCATATTTGATCAACACCTGCCAGTATTCACCATCCTCAGAGTACCTACAGATGACATTTTTGTTTAGCTTTTCCTCAAATTCCTTCTCAGGCAATATCCATACTGATGTTGTTTCAAGTTCAGGTACACGTTCCACCCGGAGATGTTGCCTACATTGCGAGACCATCAGATTTGCAGTCTTATTACTATTATCAGAATTCTGTGCCTGTCTTCGTGGCTTCTCAAATATAGCGAGGTATTCATGTGCGAGAAGCAGGAAATTATGCTTGATGCTATTCGAATACCAAAATCCAGTCGTCTTACAATTATGCTGCCTTTTGATAACTAGTTCCTTTAACTTGAATTTTGCGTCTAGAAAAGCATTAATTGTTCGAAACCCGATGGGCACGACATGTTTCTTGTTTCTGCTATCACCGATAAGGATTGCGCATTTCCCCCCAGGCGTAAGAACCCTATAACTTTCTTCGGCCACCTGATGCATTTCATCAATAAAAGCATCATAGCTTAGGCTTGACAGATCTCCATCAATTTTCGAACTATAGCTTATGATGCCGGCATATGGGGGATGAGCACAAATTAGGTCTATTGTATTATCCTCAACGCCTTCAAGATTTCTGGCATCGCCAACCTTTATAATCGGCTCATAAATCTGATAATCGTCAGGAGGTCTCACTAGGTCGAAATGCAGGTTGCCTTTCGTTAACTCAATTGCGGCAGCATTAATATCCAAACCAATGCATCTTCTGCCCAATAGTTTGGCTTCTACGGCAGTTGTCCCACCACCGACAAAATAATCAAGAACAGTATCGCCAGGCTGACTATATTTCAGGATGACATTTCTAGGAATATAAGGAGACCAGTTACCCCTATAACGTCCATCATGTGTAGCCCAACAGCCTCTTTGCCTAAAGCTCCATACAGTGGTAGTTTCGCTTTCATAGTCTTTTGGTTCCCAACTGCTGATTTTCTTCGTTTTCCCCAGTGTCGATATGTTAATACCATATGCCGCGGTAATTATTCGCTCGAGCTGTTTGAAGTTTATGTTGAATATTTCCCCGATTTCAGGATCTGATAAGCCTCCCTCTTTTGCGGCTAGCACGGCAGATTTGTAACTTTCTTCACCGTGCAATTTTCTGATGTGGTCACCCAGATTGCCCTCACCTCTACTTTGGCAGATTGGGCAACTGCGCTTTTCATCTCGGAGTTTGCAATTGACTATACTCTTGGTCACCTGTTTAACCTCTGCAACATAAGTTTCCGTGGGACTATACCTTCTGCTTGTTCACGTAGAACGTACGCCCACACTTATTACAGCGATATCGTTGCTTCTTACCGTTTCTGGTAACTATAAAACCCATCCGCACAACTTTATTGGAACGGCATTCTGGGCAATTCATAAGTTACTCCATAAATACATACATAAATACATACATATAGTAAGCTATCAAAGCACCAATGTCAAGGTGATCTATAGCACACTATTTTCCCATTTCCTGGATATTCATCATCCGGTTTAATCATACAGATGAGCTACTAGGGGCTTCAAATTATTCGAATACAAAGGCGTTATGGGATTTACCATCAATATCTATCTATGATGTTAATTTGGATTTTATTGTTTTACTTACAAGCCCCGATGGTTTTTCATTATAAATGAGTTCTCTCACCTTTTTTCGAAGAGGTGAAGGTGACCTTAATCTGTGAAGCGCATCCGTAGCGATTCCAAAGTCTTGTGCGTACTGAAAAGACATCTCTAAAAATAACTCAAAAATTTTATATTGCGTATTCATCACACCAGGAAGACAACTTGGAAAACTACTGCACGTAAATCCACGTTCAAAATCATGAGCAAGCTGAGTACCAGTAAAAGAATCATAGTTGATGTCATTCCGTCTATCTATCTGCCACAGCGGATCCCCACTTACTGGAGATAATGCTAGCTGAAATTGCGGAGGAAATAGTGCTTTGTTTGTCTGAAAGGCTCGATAAAAAAGATCCCAAAATCTTTGATGGCTTCCTGAATATGTAGTATATACAGCGTTTGCTCTGCCGAGGCTTCCACTTATTCTTCGCGTGCGTAATGTTTGACTTCCTGGTAGTCCTACTTCAACATCAATAACACAATTATTGATTATTGTACATCCAAAGAGGCCAAGCAGAGCGTGTGCTACATACCAACACCCATAGTATAAAGTAACATAAGCCCAGGGTGAAGCACTCGACATCATGAGGTCGAGCGCTCTTCTATAATGTGAAACAGAAAAAAAGAGCGTTCTCTCTACGTCTCGTAAGAGACAATCACGATACTCATTAAATATATTCGATCCTTCAGAAAATGTGTGAAATCTATTCAATACGTGTATGTTGTGAAATTCGGAGAGAGACCTCTCAGAAGCACCAACTGAGCTTCCAAAAGAGGAGCAGTAATATTTTGCTTCATCGATATTAAAAAGTACCATTTTTGCATTTAGGCGAAGACTTGTTCGTGCATTTGTCTATATATAGCTCTTATACCAGCCTCTCCTTGAGCAGCGCGCAGAGCTTCAGAACTTAGTGTAGTGGTATCTATCTTTCTAAGATATGGCAGGAACAATCTATACGCTATAGTTGTATTATCTCTTCCTAAATCATCGAATATGTCAGCAAGCAGACGAAGTAATGCTCTAAGGACTCTTGCTGCATAAAACGCAGACTCCCCAGTTCTCCAACCATCTCTATCGAATTCTCTAATTGCGATGAAATATTGCATCACCACTTGATATTGTTGTTCAAAAGAGAGACCGCGTAACGGCGAGCGTTGCGTAAGAAGTTGTCTTATTGCAGGAGCAATCGATCCCTGTTTAAGTCTTATTTCTGGTTGTTCACCTGTTAGGTCTATCCTCTGATATAGAGGGCTCTCTTCGTCAGTAGCTAACATGAAGACCATTTCTGCAGCACCAATCGCCTCCGGATCATCATCGGGTCTTACCAACCTGACTAGGTCCCAACGTAAAGATGAAGGGACTCTTTTTTGATTATCATTAATCTCTAGAAAAAGCCGGGCCATTTCTACTTCTGACAAACCCATATGAATTACACAGGAATACGGAGCATCATAACCAGAGAAGTTTTGCGCCCATAGTCTGTGTTGACCATCAACCACTAGAAACTTTGTATTGAGCGGTATTGATAAAATGGGACCATCAAGAGAAAAGGACGCGCTATCAGTTGCCAGGACAATTGAGTTCGGAAAAGTCCTACGCTGATCCAGCACAGCTAATGCAATTTCACGAGCTCTTACCTCACGGACAACCCTTTGAAATCCTTCTACTGGATTCTCTATTCTCCAAGAAGGAGTTGTGCGTTCAAGGAGCCACCTACCAAGAATAGCCGCTACGTATATACGTGGCATATTCTGCAATTCAAATCCCTGTACAGTTATAACACTGTCTCTTTTAGGCATTTCATACCACCACCCTTTTTATATATTATGATTGTTTTGTGAATCTAGACTAGGCAACAAATATATCAGGCTCCAGTATCATTATGCACTATATTCGAAACCAAATCCTCGTAATATCACTCATTATACAACATTAATTTACAAATGAAACAGACTTTCGGATACGAGATAATCATCATGCATACAACTGAAAGCTGCGATACGCATAGCACATAGGGCTAAGTTTGGGATTCATTTGTGAGCGTGGTAACGGATGCGCACCCCCCGGCAGACTATTACAGTAAAGACATCTGAATTGTGTCGTCCTGTTCGGCCTCGTTCTCTTGTTCCTCGACCTGGGAACTTTGAATGAAAGCCTCTTGAGACTCCACGTAGATAGGTTCGCTCCGCTTAATCTCGACCTTTTCCATCCCCTGCTGGCGATAGCGGGCGGCTTCCTCGTTAAAGACGGCTAGGGCATGCTCCAGGGCTTCCTCGGTCTCCACCACCTGGCCACCATACGAGCCGCCGAAGGTGCAGGGGTTGGGATAGGGGCGGATGGTTATGCTCGTATAGCAGTGGTACGACGTCCCCCCCGATGAGATCCGGGGGGTAATTTCCAGAAGCATGTTGCTTTCCGCAGGATCCATGCGCCACTCGCGGCATAGCCTTTCGTGGCAGTCCTGGCATTTGCCATTCCTGTCTTTCAGGTAGGGGATTAGAGAGCCACAGACAGTGCACCACTTGAGGGTGAGTTGTCTTAGGGTTATGTCCGCATCCCTTTGGACTAACTCGAAGTAGTGCTCTCCGCAGGATAGATATTTGACTCTCTCATGCTGAAGATTCCAGTCCAGTCTGTTTAGCGGCTGGGCGCATTCGGGGCAAAAGTTAGCGTCCATGCTAATACTCCTCTCATTTTATTATTGGGCGTGGTAACGGATGCGCTCCCCCCGACCGACTTACATTCCTTGTATTATTGCCGGTAGCTGGTTCCAGTGGGTGACAACGAAGATGATTACTAGCCAAACTAGCACTACCACCGATACTGCCATTGCTGTGCATCCTATGGCTTCCCAACTCAGTTTCATTGCTGTCTTTTCTCCTTTCTTTTGTAATTCTGGGCGTGGTAACGGATGCGCGCCCCCCGACCAAACCAGGCGCTCACTTCCAGCAGCGCCAGAGCACCAGCAAGAAGCCGATAGACCACACATGAATAGGAAGCCCCGGAACGAATACGTGAAAGAACCTAAATCTGCGGTACACACAGAGCCAAAGCCTTTTACGTATCAGGACTCCATACCTGGTAACTCTAGTAAACATGTCAATCTCCTTTCGCTTGAAATAGCGGTTGCTGTCCAGGCAGCGGCGCCGATTTCCAGTTTCGCCTGAGCGGTGGCCGCCAGAGGTCGGGGCGGTCAAGGAACATGGCGCCCTGGTAGCGGCGCAAGTCTGGTGGCTTGGGGGAGGCCTCCTGAAATTTGACCTCCCCCTCTATAAAGTCGGCTTGGTAGTTCATGGCTACCGGCACCACTTTTTACAAGCCTGGCATTTCCACTCTTTGCGCTGCTCACCTGTGACCTTGTCCGCCCAGGTAATTAGCTCCACGGACTGATTAGTGCCACATTGTTTGCACACTGGCGCATTGAGCGGCTTGGTGGCTGCTGGGGGCGCTGCCGCCTTAGCCTGCGCTGTCCTGGCTAGCTCGCGATGGGCGGCGGTGGCTGGCTTAATATCACCTGAGAATTGGGCGATCGCCTGCTGGATTTCGAGGTAGACGACGTCACGAGCATCATCAAAGACGTTGACGTGAATCTCGGTGTCCCCCCTCCTTACCAGCACCTTGCCATGAAATCTATGCTGCGGCTGTTCTGACATGGTTCACCTCCTTCCTATTTAATCTCGATTCTCTTTTTGTCGGAGACAATGTCCACGCCTGGCAGTATCTCCCCTGTAGCCTTGAAGTGGTCGAGGATTCGCTTTCTGTCTGGCTGCCACACGTCCGGGACGTGGCTGCAAAACTCAAGCGGGACATCCTCTAGCCGGTAGATATGGACGCTCGGAGGATTAACCCTGACACTCACGGAGACTGTGTCTCTCTTGACACTTTCTACTCCGATGGCTGTCATTTGGTCTAGCGTGTAGTCCTTTAGCCAGTCGAGCGTATGCTCCATCGAGGAGCGCCTGTCGTGGAGGCGGGCTTCCTCCTGCTTCAAGGCTGCAATGTTACTTTCCAATGACAAGCACAGCTTAGCGATGTTCTCGACCTTTCTGTCAAAGCTGTCCTCGATGGCTTTGAGCGTTAGCTCAAAGTCCTCATCGGTGGCATCCGTCCTCTCAATGACGACCTTTAGCTGTTGGTACTGCTCGACGATTTCATAGAGATGTAGCATTCTGATAACTCCTTTCTGCATTCAGTACAGTTGATAATGATGGCCTCGGCTAGCACACGCTCCTCGACCTCGGGGCTGGCTAGCATCTGCCTCACAGCGTGCCATGATGCGCCGCATTTGGGGCATAAGACGTCATTCGCCATGCTTAAACCCCACCTCCAGCACATGCTCGCTGTCTATGCTGTTGACCTTCATATCTTGAAGGATTTGCTCGGAGCCCATAGCGGCATACATTTCGCCTGCATCATTTCGGCTTGGGGCTTCGATAATGACATAGCCGTAGATTGTTACACCGACCTGGTACTGCATATTTCACCTCCTTGATTTAGCACGTTCAGCTTTGCCATGACACGGTGCGACCGATGGCAGCGACGCTTTAGCTCTGCCACGTTAAGCACAACTCTTGGTCCGGGATAGTCTGTGCAGAAGCAACCCCCCTCGCTCTTGCAAAGCGAAGGGCATCGACCGGCTGCTTTGACAGCTCCACAGACCTTGACTTGATAGCTGTTCCTAGTTACTAGCATGGCTCTCCTTCATCTGTTACTGCGACATGCGTGGTGCGATGCCAGTTTTCGACCACGTACTCCAGACTGGCGCCTAGCACTTTCTGGCGCCGCTCCAAACGGCGCACGAAATAACGACCACACAACTCACGCCGACGCCTCAAACCAAGAGCACAGTGCTCCGACCGAAGACACAAGCGCTCACACCGAACAGCACCAGCACACATGCCACACCTCCTGACAAAACTCACGACGAACCGAAGCCCGCCGTGGCAATGTCCATTATCTAAGTGAGCGATAGCGAACGGGGGCATTCGGAAGCGGAAGGCGGTGCTTTAGCACAAGCCGAGCGCAAGGGCAAGCCCGACGCCATGTGCATCTGATACACGAGTGAGGGTTGGGGGGCTCAGAGAGAGGGTTGGGGGAATGAGTGCACAGGCAGAGGGCGCAGTTTATCAAAGACCCTTGCGCCGTTTATGGCTTAACCAGGATGTCACACAATAGGAGAACACGGCGGGCAAGGACATCCGGCAGCGGTCGTAGCCTTTTGAGGGGTTGGTCACTGGCTTCGCCTAGGGTTGGGGTGCTGGATGGCCTGCATGCCCTGAGCGAGCCGGAGGGGACACCGCGAAGCTGCTCAACTTTACGGCATTAGCCGATTATTAAAAGGCGTAGCGGTGCGAGGCGAAGGCGATGCAGCCGTTAAGAGCGGGGGCTGACCGAGCGAAGCGAGCCACGGTGGGAAGCCGCTGCTCTAGGGTAGCCAGACGGCACAGGTGGGGATAAGGCACTGGGCACAGGCCTTTCCAGCGAAGCGAAAGCGATGTGCCGTGCCGATAGGCGAAGGGAGTGACGGGGGTGGGGGTGGTATTGACAGCGGGTGGGCAAGGACAGGGTTGAGGTAGAGGCGACGGTTGTGGGTGGGCTAGAATTAACAGGTGTTATATTAAACGAACAAAATGCCTCCCTGAATTGACATGCTAGATGATAAACGTTATAGTTTCTTTGAGCCTTAGGTGTTCAGCAAATGTGTGATACCTTGGGGAGGTGATAACATTGAAATTTAATCGGATTACAGTTAACCCGAACCAGATGGGTGGTGTGCCTTGTATACGAGGCTTACGCATCCCCGTGGCTGCAATTGTAGGTATGGTGGCTGAAGGGATGACCGAGCCCGAGATTTTGAAAATCTATCCAGACATGCAAGCAGAGGACATACGCGAAGCCTTGCGTTATGCTGCTGAGGCTGTACGAGAGCGAGAATTGCCACTGGTGCCAGCACCGTGAAGTTTCTGGTAGACAATGCTCTGTCGCCGCTAATTGCTGTCGGGCTCAGTCAGGCAGGTTATGATGCAATTCATGTTCGAGATTATGGTATGCAAGCTGCCACAGACGAAGAAGTATTCGAACGAGCCGGCAGCGAAGACCGCATCCTTATTTCCGCAGACACTGATTTTGCTACCCTGCTTGCCTTAAGGCAAGATAAAAAGCCATCTGTAGTCTTGTTTCGTCGTTCATCGAGGCGGCCAGATGCCCAGTTGGCATTCCTGATAGCTAATTTACCGAATCTCGAGAAAGCCCTGGAGGAGGGCAGCATTTCCATTCTTGAAGATACACGGATTCGGTTGCGTACTTTACCGATAGGCGGTGAAGAGGACAGGTCCACTTAAGGCGGGGCATATGAGGATATATAAGAGCGTTAAGAAAAGATTCCTCGAGGACCCTGAATTCCGAAAGGAGTATGAGGCACTGGGGCCAAATTTCGCGTTAATTGAGTCAATTATCAGACGCCGCATGGAACTCAAAATGAGTCAAGAGGATTTAGCTGCCAAGGTAGGGACTGGACAGGCGGTTATCTCAAGGTTGGAGAGCGGTAATGCCAATCCCACACTTGCCTCACTTGCTGAGATTGCAAAGGCTTTGGACGCCGACCTGCGCATTGAGCTGAAGCCAAAGGGCAATAGCAAAGTGGCTACTCTAGCAGAAGAGACATAAATTAATCGGAGGAGGAAGGCAATGAGACTACGACCAGAAACATTGCATCATTATGTTGAACGGGCTAGGCCTATCCTCATGGATGTAGCAAGAGGAAATCGTGAAAGAAACTTCATAACTTACGAAGACCTAATGGATGAGATGGGAGGTCCTGGACGTGGTTACATAGGTGAAGTGCTCGAAGAGGTATCCTGTAGCGAAGATGATAGAGATCACCCCTTGCTATCAGCGCTCGTAATCAAAAAGAATAAAAGGTCACCAAGTTACGGGTTTTGGTACATGAGATGTCTTCCAGAACGGGTTAAGAATTCTTCGGATGAGGAGAAGAGGGTTTTTTGGCTGCAAGAATGTGACAAGGTATGGTATTTCTGGCAACACCATTAACCCTCACATTACGGATCAATTACCGAGCTATAGCCAAAAGGTTCAACAATCACTCATTAACTAGGCAGGACGACGGAAGGTAACCAGCACTACTACGACAGAAGCAAGCACCAGTATGCCCAGGAGCAGGATAACGATCAAGCCAACGCCTGCATGTGTATCGGCGGTGCTACTGCTTGAGCCGAGCACAGTGAAGCTGCCTTTCTGCCCGGCGATATCTACGGTATAAGTACCCGGCTGAGACTTGGCCACGGTGAACTTCACCGGCTGAGTACCCTGTGGGCCAACGCTGACCATCTTCTGTTGCTCCAGCTGTCCGTTTATCTTGAGGGCAACGTTGTAGTTGCCAGCCTCGTCACCAGTGTTGGACATGTTGGTGGTGATGGTCACTGGTTGGCCAATGCCTGTCTGCTGTGGGGTTACGCTCAGGTACTGCAGCGACATCTGTGCCGGATTGAGCGGACGTGGTGGTGTAGGGGATGCTCCCGGTGATGTTGGTGGCGGCGAGGCTGGTGGGGACCCTGCGAACACGGAGACTGTCCCGGATTCTGTCACTTGGACTCTGTAGGGCTCGCTTGGAATGTCTTTAACTTGAACATTTTCAGCCAAGATGATGGATTGACCATTTATCGAGACCTCAAGGCTGAACGTATCATTAGGGTTAGCGCCAGGCTCTGGAATTACCTGAATCAAGTACATACCTGTTTTCGCTTGCGGGATGTAGATAAGGTCATCTGGCGAGCCGTCATTATTAAAGTCATCTTGCATGTAGATTGCCCCAACGATTTGGCTCGAGTTTTTACTGATACTAAGTCCCTGCGGGTCAGTAACAACCAAATCCACAGGACAGATTACTATAACGAATACGCCCCAAGGTACTTCTGTCTCTTCGTGCCTGCCTATCTCCAGAGTATCAACATCCCTATATATCTCAACGGGATGGACTGGCTGATCAAACACACATCCAGGCAGCGCAAATCCCTCTGGCACCTCTGAATTAGACCAGTTATATTCGGTATTTATGCCAGCTCCTTGATTATAATATGCAGCCCATACTAACTCGCTGCAGTACCAATGGTTTGATTCAGGACTGCATTTTTTTTGTACCCACTTATAATCATATTCCTTGTTCAACTGTGCAACAGCGAAATTAATGGCATTGTTAATTGCTTCTTGAGAACAATTCACACGGAGTAAATATACATTTTTCCTTTGAGGCTTATCCCAACTTGAAATGTCACGATAAAGCACACCAGATGAATCGGCTTCAATCGTTATGCCTGATCTTACATACATACCCGTATGCCCAATGGATATGATTGTTGGTGGAATTGGGGGCAATATGACCGGTATAAATATAGAGCCTTCGTCGTACAGAATATCACCCGGCTGTATGCCCTGCCTCCAGTCTGGAGCAGAAGCAGGACCACTAATGGTGAAGGCGCCGCTGGTGGCCGAAGTCGAATTTCCAGTGCCATCAGTTGCCGTAGTCTTTATTCTACAATAAGCGCTGTTGACATCAGGCACAGTCCACGCATAGCTGCTGGCGCCTTGAGACTGGCCCGTGAGGCTAGCGATGGTTGTAAAGGTGGAGCCATCGTCGATGGAATATTCAATAAGGTAGTTCAAAGTGCCTGGTAGGTTATCCACAGCGTTCCACGTAATATTCTGGGCTGAGCAAGTCAACCACGATTCACCGCCATTTGGATAAGTTAGTGTAACAGCGGGTGGTGTGGTATCTGGACCATAGTAGATAGGATTATAATACCTAGTTGTTGTGCCATCCTGCCAAATAAAGGCATAACCATCTTCAGGTTGATTGGTTTGGACTCCACTAATGACAGGATAACGTGCCCATAAAAGACTGGGATAGTCCTGATCATCAGAGGTGGAAGAAGTCAGGTTTTGTATAGGTTGCCATGAGTCAGTGTATTCTCTGTGCCTTATTTGATCGATGGTTGGAGATTCGGAGTGCTGACCTGTCCAAACCACATGGATGTGTCCCAAGTTATCTATTGATATGACAGGAGGGCCTTGATTATAAGTCGTTGGTCCTTCGACATCGACTGGAGGTTGCCACGAGGTGGTATATGTCCGATACCTGATGGAGAACATGACCCCGGTTTCACGCAACCATACAATATGAACATAATCGTTGCTATCGACAATGATGGACGGTTTGCCCCTTACATTATCCAGTTCAGTATTCACTTGAACCTCAGTTTCCCAACCTGAGGCTGTTCTCTTCCGATAATTGATATCCTCGTATGCTCTGGGGTCATTTAACCAAGCAACATGTATATTATCACTCCCATCAATTGCAATAGCAGGCCATCTCGTCCACTGTTTATTAGAAGATATAGATTCTTCAGTCTGCCAGCCACTGGTGGTCTTCTTTTTCCACCTTATACCGTTACCACCACCCCAAAATCCAGGAGGATATACGAAGGTTCCGTAAACCACATGCACATCATCATTGCTATCTACAGCTATTGCCGGATAAGTAGCATATGAAGAAATGAACTCAGCAGCTTGCCAGCCCACTTGCTTGTTCTTACATCTGTAATAAGTAACCGGATTCCCCCCAGAACCCATTTTGCCTTCATCGCCATCCTGCCATACAATGTGTAGATTATCCTGGGAATCAACAGCCAAGGCAGTATACACTTGGTCTCTGCTCGCAGATGTCACTTGCTCTTCTGTCCAAGTTATTCCATCATCTGAAGAATAGGCGTGATAAATCTGACAAATTAAACTACCGTCTGTGCGATAATAGACTGCGTGGATTGTTCCATCAGATTCTATCGCCAGTTTCCGTTGAGATTCCCAAGCTGTCGAAAATTTGTCCGTGCCAGTCGCTACTTCATAAGGTCCGAGTGCTTCAACTGACTGGATATCAAACGGGAAGGCTTGGGTAATTATTAAAATTGAAGTCAACAATCCAAAAAGAATTCTCCCGACTTGGCTTCTTAACATTTCACTTCTCCTGCGGGCAATGCCCTTACATGAATATTTAAATTAAGGTTTTAATCGCCTTGAGCCGTTGCGTACTGGGGTGACAAACATGTGGAACAGAGTGCGGTAGCTATAATAAGGGGAATGACCACCTTGACTGGGAGAAGGAAGTACTGTTGATTCATTGTACACGACCTTCTATCCCACTAGTGGCCAATCGTGTGACTCGTAAGGTAGCACAGCAGATTGGCCTTGTCAATAGAGTGTATTAGTTTTGTATAGAGGGGGGAGTAAATTTTCTGGGGAAACAATTCGAAGCTGGGGCTATTTGATTAGGGCTTTGATGCCCAGGGGCACGGCGATGTCGGTTAAGACCTTGGTGATGGCTTCCTTCAGGGTCTTCTTCTGCTCCTTGGTAATGCTGTAGCGGGTCCTGACAAGCCGGGCGATGGTGTTAGCAGCTTCGAGATGGAGGTCGAACCTGTCCGGCTGCTTGTCAATAAGCGTGCGGAGCTTTACCCTGAGGATGGCGATCTCCTCGTCGATGCCCTCTATACCCCGGGCTTGCTCGAGCTGGAGCTGCTCGGACTGGTCAAGAACCTGGCTGTAGAATCCGTGCTTCCGTGCGTTCTGGTTGCCTTTTGGGGCGCCTCTTTTCTTCTTCAATTTCATTCACCATTGCTTTCAGTATGCCGTAGACTATGACACGGGCGGCCAGGTCATAGTTTTGCTGCTCAAGGGCAAATTTTAAGGCTTTCATGCTTTTCCTCCGGATGGTTTATTTACTGGGTGGGGGATTGCCACGTCGCTATCGCTCCTCGTAATGACGGATTGGACGGTGGTATGCTGGCGTTTCTTGGCTTCGTGGACGAGACGGATGGTTGACTGGGGGGCTTTGAACCGGCCGATCTCTTCCATCTCGGCTTGGGTATAGATGACGTAGCCTTCGAGGACATCCTTGACTGACTCGTCCCTGACCAGGGCGATTATCTCACCATCTAAGGCGTCGCACTGCCACAGGCACCAGCCCTGGGTGGCGAGTAGCTCCTCGGTGGTGACTTCCTCAGGGATAGAGACGGGCTCGGTTTTGACGTCCCTCCCGTCCCCCATGTCCCCCTGAAGCTGGTTTTTCCCTATCTGGGGGGACGGCGGGGACAGTGGGGACGTTAAATCAGGGGGCGTATCTCTTAAGCCATATTCTGCGGTGAGGTGGTTCAGCAGCTCGACATCATAATAGTAGCGCCTCTTGCTGGCATGTTTCCTGGAGAACTGGAAGCCCAGCCGGCGGAGGACTTTACCGATATAGCTGGACGACTCCTTGTGAAAGTCATTGCGCCCTTGATTGACCTTGTCAGTTATCTTGTCCACCTCGATTTTGCCGTCCTCAACTTGGTCGCCCAGCTCCAGTAGCGCCTTTATGACTTCGCCTTCCAAGGTGGACGATTTTCCCTGGCGTCTCTTTTCGGTGAACTCATTGATGATGTCTTCGAATTGGGGGCAGTGAGAGGGGGACACGAGCTTGATGAGCTGCCATAGGGGTGTGGCGATATCATTGAGCCTGCCCATGGGGAACTGCGGTGGCAACGGAAGGGCGAGCTTGTCTATCAGGAAATGGGCACGCCAAGCGAGTAGCCTCTCCCGGAAGGGCAAGCCGTGGTGGGGCTGGGGTTTGGGGAAGTTACTGTGGGCGAAGGGCATATCGATGGGGAAGGAACGGCTTTCCATGATGTCATTGATAGGCTCGTTGGTGGCGATGACGGTGGCACCGAAGATGTCGTAGAAGCGGCTGTCCTTAAAGGGGCCCCACTCCGGGTGAAGGACACGCTGAACCTTGGCACCTTTTTCAAAGCGTTGGAGGACGATATCCAGGCTGCTTTCCCTGATGGCTTTCTTTGATATGTTAGAGACATCGATGAAGAGGGTGGCAGCGAGGTCGTGGGAGGAACGGAAGAGGTTGGCTTCCCTGAGGTTCTCCTGGTGAATGCCACGGTAGGAGACGTAAATCATAGACTGGCCGGTCTTGGTCTTGCCCCGCTCGGGCACGGCATAGAGGTAGATGTAGCCTGAGTAGTTGAGGTGGTCGACGATGTAGGTGGAGAAGTCCCAGGCGGCAAGGAGGACATAGTAAGCTTCGCTGGGGAGCTGAGAGAAGGACTTGTGGTAGTCGAGGAGGTCAGAGAAGAGAGCCTGGGGGGTGTCTTCTTGGTAGGCACGGCTGACCTCTTTCCAGCGGGGGATGAGGAAGGGGAGCTGGTCCTTTGGCGGCGGGAAAGCCACCTTGCCGCCCAGGGTTACTGAGGGGACTGTCTTCAACTGAGTTCCTTCGGTGATTAGGTAGACGAGCTCACCGTTATCTTCGACTACGTCTACAAGGTTGGGGAAGCGAGCCAAGTAGCAGGACTGGGTAGCTGGTTGTTTCTTGGGGGGTTCGGTTGGGGGTAGGCTTGTGGGGACTATCGGTTTCTTGCTGGGCCTGGTGAATTCTTCCAGCGGGCGGATAGAGCCATCAGGCATGTGCACCTGCTGGATGATAGTGCCATCGAGGTATTGCGCGGGCATGATGAAAGCGCCATCGGGGATCCTGGAGTGGTCTATGCGGGTGGTGGTCATCTGGCATCCTTTTAGTTGGCAGTGGGGGCTTTTTCCAGCATGTCCTGGACAGCTTTCTTGGGGACGACTAGCCTTTTGCCGAAGCGAAGGGTGGGGAGCTGGCCAGTGTGCACCATCTGGTAGGCCAGGGCACGGCTGATTCCCAGGAGCTTACCGGCTTCTTCAACTGTGAAAGTTAGTTTTTCTGTTGTCATAGCGTCAGTTCTCCTATTGACAAGTGATGGGATGTTTATTACAATAGAACAAATGTTTCAAAAGGTCAAGGATATTTTGTCGCTACTGGTTTTAGGGTAAAATAGGCGCTGAAGGGAGCTGGTTATGAGAGGGCACATCAGGCAGAGAGCTAAGGGGTCATGGAGCATCGTTATAACTCTGGGCAGGGATAAGGCAACCGGTAAGCTAAACCAACAGTGGCACACGGTGCGGGGGACGAAGAAAGAGGCAGAGGCGAAGCTGAGGGAGCTGCTCGATGCGCTGGAGAAGGGGACATATGTTAAACCAAGCAAGATGACGCTGGGTGAGTGGATGGAAATGTGGCTGGAGAGCTATGTCAAAGTAAATTGCACCTTGAGGACATATGACGGATACCACTCCGTAATCAAAAATCACTTGGCGCCGAACCTAGGAATGATACCTCTCACGCAGCTCAAGCCACAACAGATACAGCAATACTATTCCAAAGAATTCGCTGACGGTAAAGGGCTTTCGGCAAGAACCGTTCTACATATTCACCGCATCTTATACCAGGCGCTCAAGTATGCCATGAGACAGGGGATACTGATGCATAATGCCGCCGACCTGGTTGACCCACCGCGTGCCAAGAAATCTAGAATGCGGACACTTATCCCATCAGAGGTAGCGAAACTATTTGAAGTTGCCAAAGATACGCCCTATTACCCGATCTACTACACCGCGATAAATACCGGGTTGAGGCAGTCGGAACTTCTCGGGCTGCGGTGGAGGGATGTTGACCTCGACCTGGCTGCGCTTTCAGTCAACCAGGTGCTTTACAAGAGGCGGCGGGTGTGCATATTCAAAGAGCCGAAAAGCGAGCACAGCCGGAGAAGGCTGGACCTCTCGCCTTCGCTGTCGCTTTACCTGCGAACATACAGGGCGCAGAAGGAAGCGGAATACGCCGCGTTGGGGAAGACTTTAGGCGATGACGACCTGGTGTTCAGTAGGATTGACGGGACAGCGGTGGACCCTGGGACGCTGACGCACCATTTCGCTGATATGGTGAGAAAGTTAGGCTTCTCGAGGGTTCGGTTCCACGACCTCAGGCACTCGTTTGCCAGCCTGATGCTGCTGGCTGGGGTGCATCCGAAGGTGGTAAGCGAGATGCTGGGGCATTCCAGCGTGGCCTTTACCCTGGACACTTACAGCCACGTAATCGGCGGGCTGCAGAAGTCGGCCATGCTGAAGCTAGATGAAATGCTACACTCGAAGCTGGCACAAATAGAAAATATTAGCAAAATATTAGCAGACGAGGGCGATTTAGATACAGCCAGCGGTCAGAGTCGAACTGACGACCGGCGGTTTACGAAACCGCTGCTCTACCACTGAGCTACGCTGGCATGCCCCAATTATATATGATGGGCTAGATTCAGAGCAACGCCCTGTCATCCTGAGATTTTTACCCTGTCATCCTGAGCCTTTCACCCTGTCATCCTGAG
>JADHXB010000043.1 GCA_016783155.1 Dehalococcoidia bacterium | reverse complement strand
AAGTCAAAGAATATATCGAAACCACCAAAAGCCAGGCCAGAGAGCGGGGCTACGTGCAGACGGTGATGGGCAGGAGACGCTACATACCTGAAATCAACTCGCCAAACAGGCAGGTCAGAGAAGCTGCCGAGCGGATGGCGATAAACATGCCGGTCCAGGGCACCTCTGCCGACATCATCAAAATCGCCATGGTCAATCTTCACCGCGAGATGGAAAAGCAGAGCTTACGAACCAAAATGACGCTTCAAGTTCATGATGAACTCCTCTTTGAAGTGCCTCCAGAGGAAACAGACCTGATAAAAGAACTGGTCGCTGAGATAATGCCTCAAGCCTTAAAGCTCAGCGTGCCACTAAAGATAGACATCAAACTGGGCAAAAACTGGGCCGAGATGGGATAGACAAACTCGGAGTTAATCACATGAAATTGTGACGCTCTTCGATAGCCTATAAAAAACCGGACACTCAAAGAAATGGCATCTGTTATCATTCAAGAATTCATTCAAGCCCTTGACGAGGAAATTGAAGCTATTAAGAGGGGTAAGGGAGGAAGCATTGTCAAGATTTTCAATGGGCGCTTCCTTCGAGAGATCTCTGGTCTATTTGTATATATCTTCAATCTTGAAAACTTTCTGGTTGCCCTAGAAGAATCTCCCGCTGAAATAGAAATTCGCGGAAGCAGGTACCCAGCACAAGTCCTCTTGACACAGGGCTTAGAGGTAGAAATCGGGATAGAGCATTTTTCTGGCCAATTCATATCAGAGGCCAAGTTACAAACAAATCTCTGGTACCTGCTTGAACTGCTCAAAAAGAAATATGCCGAATGTCAAAGCAGTCCAGTCAAGGTCGACTTTCATCTTAGTGAAATTCTCTTCTCTGGACAACAGGTAAACTCCGAACCACCCAGTCAAGCTGAAATTCGTTATTCAATTGGGGCAGATCCTCCTAATGAGGCCCAGAAACAGGCAATCGAGGCATCCTTCTCCTCTGAACTATCCGTTATTTGGGGGCCGCCTGGAACAGGGAAAACCAAGACCATAGCGGAAGCTATAGAGGCTCATCTTAATGCTGGACGACGCGTTCTCCTTGTTTCACATGCCAATAATGCTGTTGACGAGGCCCTTGAGGATGTTGCTAAGCACCTAAAGGCGACTCCTTTCTATCAGGAAGGAAAACTTGTTCGGCTAGGAAAACCTCAAGAAGAACATCTGAAAAGGTTGGAGAGAGAATATGAACTCGTTCTTCTAGATAGAATTGCAGAGAAATTAGGTGAATCATTAGCTAAAGAGAAGAATACTTTGGAGAGTCAGAAGAGACAGATCGAGAATACCCTTGCCAGCTTTGAAAGTACGTTTCGCGCTTTGCATACGGTCAAAATACTATCAAAGGAACTACATGGTTTAAATTTGTCCATATCGGAATCTGCAAGACAATTGACCGCAGCACAGAATGAGCTGAAAAGGCTGGAGGAATCACAAAGAGGAAATAGAGAGAAATTAGTTAAAGCTCACTCAGCGGGTACGCTCAAGAGGCTTTTTGGCGGGTTTGATCCCGAAAGGATTCAGCGTGACATTGATTTAACCAGTGTGTCAATTGATTCAAAGGCTCGCCTAGTAAAAGAAATGTATACACGTCTAAATGAACTCCAACATTCCCGTCAAGTAAAAGAGGATGAGGCAAATGCGGCAAGAAGAGAAGCTGAGCTTCTTCTGAGAAATATGGGAATATCCGTAGACGAACTAGAATACAAGAAAAAGGAATCCGAATATAAAAAGGATATAATACAGACAAGAATTACTGAAATCAATCGACAATTGGATGAAATACAAAGTAAAATTCTTTCTGAGGCAAAACTGGTGGCTACAACGTTGACAAAGACCTTTGTAGCAAAGCAATTTCCAGACGTGCCCTTCGACGTTCTTGTTCTAGACGAAGCAAGCATGGCTCCATTGCCACATCTCTATTGGGCAGCCGGCCATTGCCGCAAATTTGCTACAATAGTCGGTGACTTCCTCCAGTTGCCCCCAATTTGCCTTGCAAATGATAAACCTATGGCTAAAAAATGGCTTGGTAGAAGCATATTTAACGTTATTAGCATCTGCTCTGTGGAGGAAGCCAAACGGGATACGCGGGTCAAACTACTTGATACCCAGTATCGGATGGCTCCTGATATAGCCGATATTTCAAACCGCTTCTTCTACGGTGGTATTCTAAAAAATGCTCCGTGTACACTTAGTAAACGTATTTCTAACGATGGAGTTGCAGAATCGTCTTTGGTGTTAATAGAAACTGCGGCAATGAATCCCTGGTGTAGTCGGCTCTCTACCGGTGGCCGTTTTAACCTATATAACGCCATATTATGTGCAACGCTTGCCAAGCATATCATTCAACATACTCCCGACGGTAGGATAGGAATACTGACTCCCTATAGGTCTCAAGCACGGCTTATCAATAAGATTGCAAAGGATTGGGGACTATTAGATCGACTTAATATCAGTACGGTTCACCTGTTTCAAGGAGGAGAAGAACCAATTATAATCTTTGATACTGTAGAAGGCGCAGGTACAAAAGTCGCTCCAATGCTTGACGATACTAAGCATGATTCGGATGCTCGTTTGGTATTAAATGTTGCTCTTACTCGTGCGAAGAGCCGGTTGTATTTGGTCGGACATACAAAACACTTGTTATCTGATCTACATCCTGATTCTGCTTTGTCTCGAATCACCCGTCATTTTCAAAGGGAGGCGGAGACACTTGAATCAGAGACCCTGGTGGACAACTATTTCACTACCGACTTTGAAAAATGGGCGGAGGCACTATTGTCAGTAGAGGCTCCGACACGAGAGCCTGTTTCTGGTGATCTCTTTACGGAGCACAACTTCTGGGCACGGCTCTTTCAAGACCTGAAAACAGTCAAGGAACGCCTTATCATCCTAAGTCCGTTTCTCTCCATACGACGCAGCAGTATGTTTATGGATTATTTCCGCGCTATGATAATGCGGGGTGTTGAAATTCGAATATATACGAGACCGGTAAATCAACAGGTCGGTGAAATGGCAAACCAAGCTGATGTTGTGATCAGACAATTGCGAAATATAAGTGCCAATGTGATTGAGCACCGTAGTATGCACCAAAAAGTAGCCATACTCGACAATGCCATCACTTGGGAGGGCAGTTTAAACATCCTGAGTCATCGAGACACTGGTGAGCATATGAGACGGTTTGAGGGTGCATCAGCTATCGAGGAAATCATCAGAAATTTGGATTTGGATGAAGAAAATGCCGTAGGTACGCAAACATCGGAAAAGTGTCCAGGATCAAAGCGCCTGCCGAACTGTAATGGGTCTCTGGTCGTACGCACTAAATTTAATCGAAAATTCCTAGGATGTTCAAACTATCCTAAATGTGACTACACCAGGCGTATGGATGGCTCAAACAGAGAAAGAAAACAGTGACAGGAAAAACAGCCGAGACGGGATAAACTGACAACTCTTACAGATAAGAACAAAAGGGGTTTTCACAGCCTCACCAGCAGGTCTTTCGCCGCCTTGGTGAGATTGGGGTCAGTTGATATTTCAATGCACTTCTCCAGGTCACTCTTTGCTTTATCCACCTCACCACCCTTGCGGTGATAAGCATAAGCTCGATTAAAATATGCTTTGGCAAGCTCCGGGTCCAGTTCTATTGCCCTAGTGCAGTCAGCTATAGCCTTGTCGAACTCTCCTTTGTTAAGATACATAAGACCCCGGTTATCATAAGCAACAGCTAGCTTCGGGTCTAAATCGATAGCCTTATCGTAATCAGCTATGGCTCTATCAAACCGATACTGCCCGGCATAAGACTGCCCCCTATTGTTGTAAGCCATGACAAATTTTGAGTCAAGCACAATAGCCTTGTCATAATTGGCTACAGCTGATTGAAACTGCCCCCTATCGAAGTACACATTACCACGATTGTAATAAACCTCAGCACGTTGGGGGTCAAGCTCAATCGCCTTATCGAAATCAGTTATTGATTCGTCAAGCTCGCCTTTCCTATGATAGGCAAGCCCACGATTGTTATAAGCCATGGCAAGCTGTGGCTCGAGCTCAATCGCCTTGGTATATTCCACAATGGCTTCATCGTATTGCCCCTGCCCAAAGTACTCATTACCTGTACTAAGGGCTTTCTTGGCCGGACTCACGCAGCTAACTACCATTAACGCAGCGGTAAGTACAACACAAGCCGACAGTATAAGCCTTCCCTTGTAGTTCATTGCCCTCCTTCCGTTAAACAAAAGCGTATGGTAACTTTGCCTAAAGATTATAGCCAGCAAACATTTAACACACAAGCACTTTAAGTTACAATACAAGAGCATAAAAATCAACAGGCGACCGAAGGGATAACAAGGGGAGTCAAACATTGCCTGAACTACCTGAAGTAGAAACCATAAAGAACGAACTCTCTCCCCAAATAATCGGCAGGCGATTCACAGGCATCACCGTCTGCGATGCTAAACTGGTGCGCCAGCCTTCAGTTGAAGAGTTCCGCCAAAAACTGACAGGGGAAAAGATAATCAGCCTCAAGCGCCGTGGCAAGTATCTCATCTTCCACCTATCGGGCACTACGATGCTGATTATCCACCTCAAAATGGCAGGCGCTCTACTGCTGAATCCAGAACAAGCCAACCATCACACCAGAGTCATCTTCCACCTGGATAACGGCAGCCAGCTTATCTTCACAGATCGCAGACGGCTGGGAGCCATCTGGCTGGTAGAAAATGAACTGACTATCACCGGCAAGCTTGGCCCCGAGCCATTAACTCCCGAATTCACCGCTGAAAGTCTAGCCAAACGATTGCAGAGCCATAAGGCGCCGATAAAAGCCGTGCTGCTCGACCAAGCTTTTATTGCCGGCATCGGCAATATGTACGCCGATGAAGCTCTGTTTGCTGCCAGAATCCACCCGCTTCGAAAAGCAAATAGCCTGTCATCACAAGAAATCCGAAGTCTACACAAAGCCATCGTTGACGTTCTACGCTCAGCCATTGATAGCAGAGGTGCCAGCGTTGACACCTATAAACTCCCCGATGGCGAACTTGGCACTGCCCATTCCAACTTCAGCGTCGCTCACCGCGGCGGCAAGCTGTGCCCTATCTGTGGCACATCCATCCAGCGCCTTGCCATCAGAAACCGCGGCAGCTACTTCTGCCCCAACTGCCAGAAGCTCTAGACAAGCGTGGTATAATCACCTTACGTAATCATATTATTGAGGATAAAGGAGGTGGGAAATGTGAACACGTTAGAGCAAAAACATTAGCCTTTCTACAACCAAACTCGAAAGGAGGTAAATCTTGAGAAAAGCAATTTTTATTTTTCTGAGTTTGCTGCTTGCACTGTCGATGGTCTCCTTCCCCGCAGACACGTTAAGCGCCCAGACAATCACCACGCCACAGCTATCGCCATCTTCCCCAGCCGCCCTAACAGCAGAAGAGAAGGCACTGATAGATGACATCATCAGAGAGCTTGACCAGGCGCGGAAACTAACCAACGATAAAGATATTCAGAGCCAGATAGCTGTCATCAGAGGATGGGTAAAAAAGGTCCAGACACTGGCAGCCAGTGGTGAGACAGAAGCAGCTCTTGAAATCAAGTACACGATAGCCAAGCGGCTGGAGTGGCTAATAAACCAGTTGCCCACGGTTACGCCCGGTACAACCAGCGCCGCGGCAGCTACAGCAACAACAAACCCACTATACGATGAGCTGGTCAGAATCCGAGCCAAAATAGATAAGCTCATAGAGCTAGAAGAGCGAGAAATCCCAACCTTAAGGCCGTACGAGCCACCTGAAATCCAACGCCCGCCGGAGATGGAAAGACTGATTGTATACTCAGCCAAGTTCCTCTGCGGACCTGCTCTAGGTGGAGAAGGCGTCCAGCCCGGCACATATTCCACAGCCATAAATGTACACAACCCGCATAACGACACTATATATTTGTTCAAGAAAGCCGTTATTGCCCAGCGAGAGGATGAACCCAGAGGCAGAATCTCCGCTTTCCGAAAAGTCGCGCTAAGACCTGACGAAGCCATAGAGATTGACTGCATCGACATCGTCAGGTTTTTTGGGGCTCAACAAGAAACCGGGGTAACCGCCCCCTCCCAGCAAACGCAGACCTCGCTTCAGACCGCTGCAGTTCCGACCGTTACGGTTCGGACGCTAGAGACTCCAGTTAGGTTTATCAAGGGCTTCGTCGTCATCTACGCCACAGCGCCTCTGGATGTAGTCGGCGTTTATACAGCCAGTACGCCCGTCGGCTTCAGCCTCGATATTGAACAAATTCCACAAAGCACTGTCGGCGTTCGCCCCATACTTATTCCAGAGGAACCTGAGGAGGAGGTATGTCCACAAGGATGTGTCTGCCTAAACAAGGATGACGCCTACAAGAGATACGGACAAAACGTTACCTTGTGCCAGGAAGAACCTTGCGACTACGATGAACGGCAGAACCCCCTATACTGCTGGAAGCCAGGTGAGCAGGCTGTATGTCCACAAGGATGCGTCTGCCTAAACGAGGATGACGCTTACAAGAGATACGGGCCCAACGCTACTATCTGTCAGGATGCGCCGTGCGGATATGACCAGTACCAGAACCCGATGCTCTGCTGGAAGCCAGGTGAGCAGGCTGTATGTCCACAAGGATGCTACTGTCTAACCGAGGATGAGGCCTATGGCAAATTGGGGACCAACGCCACGATGTGCCAGGAACAACCGTGCGGATATGCTGCAGCTGCGACAGGTGCTGCGCAAATCGCGAAGTATTGCTGGAAACCAGCTGAGGAAGTCCAATGCCCGCAAGGATGTTTCTGCGCCACAGAGGCAGAAGCCAGGGAATACGGCTACACCTGGTGTCAGAACCAGAAAATAGCGTGTGGCAAGGATGCCACCACTGGCGCCGACAGGTACTGCTTCCAGAAGCCAGTCGAACAGGCTGTATGTCCACAAGAATGTGTCTGCCTAACCGAGAATGATGCCTACAATAGATACGGGCCCAATGTTACCTTGTGCCATGACCAGCCGTGTGGGTACGTTACAGGTGCAACAGCTGCTATGCAAGTCGCGAAGTATTGCTGGAAACCAGCTACCCAAGAAACACAATGCCCCACGGGATGCGTCTGCCTGACCGAAGCACAAGGAAATGAGCCCGGCTACGCTTGGTGTCAGAACCAGCGAATGCAGTGCGGGCAGGATCCCACCGGTGCCTTAAAGTATTGCTACCAGAAAGGCGTCCCAATGGTGGAACCTGTCCAGCCGAAACCAGGCAGAATCCTCATCGACCCCACCCAGGCTAGCAACCCCGTAGGTTCTCAGCATACTATCACGGTAGTTGTCTATGACACTAACGGCAAACCAATGGCGAACGTGAGGGTGAAAATCAGCCACACTGGTGCTAACAGCTACCCTCCGATTGAACTTACGACTGACGGTAATGGCAAGGCCAGCTATTCCTACACCGGCAAAAACACCGGCACCGACACCATCGTGGCTACTGTTGACAGCCTGTCAGCCAAAGCCACCAAGGAATGGTCTAGCATTAGGCTGCAAACACCACCAATCCTTAAATAAAGCCTAAGCAGAGATGGGGAGTCTTCTGTAAGACTCCCCATCTCTCACTCAGCTTCTAAACCACAAGCTTATCCAAAGCTGCCCTGAGCCGCTTAAGGCAGCGCTCCTTGCCCAATACTTCCATAGTTTGAAACAGAGGCGGAGCTGCCGTTCTTCCCGTAACCGCCACACGCAGCAACCCGAAAAACACGCCGGTCTTCAATTTAAGCTCTTCAGCCAACGGTCGAAAAACAGCCTCTAGCGGAGCCGCATTCCAATCCTTCAAGCTATCCATCCTGGCAACCGAAGCCTGGAGACTTCTAATCGCTTCAGCCTTATCGGTTTTGCTAAGGAGCAGCCCGACATCATATTCCAGTTCCTCCACAAAGAAGAACTCGCTGAGCTGCGGCACTTCAGCTAGAGTTCTAGCTCTCTCCTGGGCAAGAGGCATGAGCTGGCGGACATAGCCAATATCCAGTGGACGATTGATCGCCGTTTGTAAGTCCTTTTCCAGGAAAGGGATGGCTCGCTGGGCAAATTCCTCCGAGCTCAAACCTCGGAGATAAACCCCATTCATCCACTCAAGCTTATCTTTGTTGAACACAGCCGCAGCTCTGCTTATTCGCTCCAGGGAAAAATGTTTTATTATCTCCTCTCGCGTCAAAAGCTCCGTCTTGTCATCCAGCGCCCAGCCGAGCAAAACCAGAAAGTTAAACATTGCCTCAGGCAAATAGCCCTGCTCCTGATATTCAGTTATGGCCGTAGCGCCATGGCGTTTGCTCAGCTTCGACCTATCCGCCCCCAGAATCATAGGCAGGTGGGCAAACTGTGGTGGCTGCCAACCGAGCGCCTGGTAAAGCAGAACATGACGTGGCGCGCTAGATAGCCACTCATCAGCCCTTAGAACATGGGAAATCTCCATCAGGTGGTCATCAACTATATTAGCCAGATGATAAGTAGGATAACCATCGGACTTGAGGAGAACGAAATCGTCAAGTGTGCTGTTTTCAAAAATTATCTGGCCACGCAGCAAATCATTGAATGAGGTTTGGCCCTCCAGAGGAGACTTGAAGCGCACCACGGGAGTAATCCCGCTTGCCTCCATCTCGGCCCTTTGTTCTCGTGTAAGATTGCGACAACGGCGGTCATAGCCCGGTGGCTGTTTTCGCTTCATCTGCTCCTGGCGCATCGACTCCAATCGCTCTGTAGAACAATAGCACTTATAAGCTAGCTCCTGCTTCAGCAACCTATCAGCCGCCTCACGGTAAAGCTCCAGCCGTTGTGACTGAAAATAAGGACCTTCATCCCAATCAAGGCCCAGCCAGCGCAGACTCTCTAAAATAACATCCGTCGCTCCCTCCACCAGGCGAGCGACATCGGTATCCTCAATCCGTAAAATAAAAAAGCCATTATTATGCCGGGCAAAGACCCAATTAAACAGAGCCGTCCTGATGTTACCAAGATGAGGGTAGCCGGTTGGACTGGGAGCAAAACGAACCCGAACCATCGCTTCAGACATAGCTAGCTTGGCCTCGAGCATAAGGCCCTGTGAAAAGCCACCTGTCTCACTGGCAGCTTCACCACGTAGGTATCGGCAATCTTATCATGTATCCCTTGTTTGCGACTGTCAAATGCAATCCAGACAAAGCCAATAAGCAGGGTTATCACCGAGACAATATATCCAAAAAAACGACACGACGCACATTGCCATTTAACCGGAGAACTGTCAGTTCGAATAACCTTTATCGCCAAAGCCATCTTCCCCGGTGTCTGACCCCGCCATACCCAAAAGCCCAACCAATAAGCAACCGATATTACTAACCCACTCGTCACCCAGATTACCGGAGCATGGAAAAAGTAGGCTATAATCACAACAGCAGACCCTAAGGTCAAGAGGTCAATAACACCTGCCCCGAGCCTAATCCAGAAGCCAGCATACTCTAGGGCAAACTCTTTCGGCTTCTTCTCCAACCCTGATTCCTTTTAAAGAACGTTAGCTTTTACCACACGTTCCTGGATTTACTGAAGACAACAACCCATCCCACAAAGCCTAAGTCATTAGAAAATACCCTGGAAAGCTACAGGGAACGGTTAATAGGTTACTGCCGAATCCTCATTTTTTGGTCAGGATACGGTACATGCCTTCAAGCTCGCTCAATCTTCGTCTGAGCCGATCAGTCAGCTGTTCAGCCTGCTTCAAGGCATTCTTGGTATCTTCCATATCATTCTGGATTTTAAATAATAACTCATTCCGTCGAATGGCGGAACCAGCCTCAAAGGTCTCTAAATCGCCAAATTCGCTTTTGCTAAGCAATTGTGAAAGCAATTCGCTCTCACGTCCCATTTGGCCTTTTTTAATCTGTTCAAAAGACTTATCAGCACCCGGCATCTTCAATACCTCTCCTCAGATACAATTTAACACATTATCCATGCATTAAGCAATAGGAAAAGCCAAAAATTTTTAAACTTTTACCCTGGTATGAGCTTCACAGCCTGCTTCAAGTCTGAAGGTAATTCACAGGTGAACTCCCGATATTCCCCACTGGCAGGCAAATGGAACCCCAACCGGTAAGCATGGACAAACTGCCGCTTAACATAGGCTGACCTGACACCATATACCGGGTCACCAACGACCGGATAGCCTATAGCCGATAAATGGACTCTTATCTGATGAGTTCGACCAGTCTCAGTGATAACCTCGAGCAAGGTATAATCACCCAGATACTCCTTGACCTTATATCTGGTCCTAGCTTGCCTGCCGCCAGATATTACCGCCATGCGTTTGCGATTAGAGGGGTCACGCCCGACAGAAGCATCAATAATACCCTGACTCGGAGTTAGTTTGCCTTTAACTAATACAAGGTAACCCTTGGACACTGACCGGGCTTTGAATTGGTTAATCAGATATTGCTGAGCGGCGCTATTCTTGGCGACAATCATCAAACCCGAGGTATCTCTGTCCAAACGGTGGACTATACCCGGACGCATGGCATCTCCAAAGTTAGCCAAATCTGGGCAACGAGCTAAAAGGGCATTGACCAAGGTATGAGCGGTATGGCCCGGTGATGGATGGACAACTAACCCAGCCGGCTTATCTATCAACAGAAGGTCATCATCCTCATAAATCACATCCAGGGGAATAGGTTCAGCAACAAGTGAGACCTGCTCAGGAGGTGACAAGCTAATATGAATCTCGTCTCCAACGTTCAACTTCTGGCTTGCCTTGGCTCCGCACCCATTAACCTTAATATAACACTGCTCAATCAGCTTCTGAAGGCGAGAGCGCGATAACTCAGGGTATTCCCTAGCCAGATATTTATCCAGGCGAATTGCTGATTCAGTAACTTGCAATATTTTAACTTCTGGCTCTAGAGGAACTACCATCTCCCTTTCTAAATGTCAAAAAAATAAAAATAGCCAGCATTATACTACCAACTGTTATGGCCGAGTCAGCTACGTTAAACGCTGGCCAGTGAAAATCACGCCAAAGGCGAACATCAACAAAGTCTGTAACATAACCGAAACGAAGACGGTCTATCAGATTGCCTACAGCGCCACCAAAAACCAAGCCCAAAGCCGAGATGCCCAGAATGTTAGACCTGGAAAGATAGCGATAGAACAGCAGAATGGCCACTAAGCCGACTATAGTGACTAGAGTTAACAGGAAGGCTTGATTTGCAAAAAAACCAAAAGCTGAACCCGTATTCCGTACATGAGTCAAGCTCAGGCAACCGATTACAGGCAATGTTTCATAGAGATCGAAATTAGACCTGACCCACAGCTTGCTTATCTGGTCTAACGCTATCACAAAGGCAGCGATGATGAGGAATAATCCTCCCCGCCACCAACTACCTTGTCGTTCTACTTCTGGCATCTTTAGCCTGGTGCGCTTTACACTCAAGACATAAGCTCGCTTGCGGCAATGCCTCAAGTCTACCTGGCTCTATGGGCCGACCACACAGGTCACATATACCATATGTACCAGCTTCATACTTCTTAAGAGCGTGCTCTACTTCCGCCAAAGCGTCAGTCAACCTTCTCTCCAGAGCCAGCCTCTTCTCCCACTCAAAAGCCTCA
>JADHXB010000042.1 GCA_016783155.1 Dehalococcoidia bacterium | reverse complement strand
AGCAACTGGCGTGGTAGAATAGGTAGCTGATGACTAGCAGGCTGGGCAAAGCTTCATTGCTAAAGTGGCGGCAAGCCAGAGGCGGTTTCTCCTTGGGTGTTACCCATTGTGGGGGAACGACTTTCCGTTGGGGTGAGCGAACCTATGTCATGGGGGTTATTAATGTTTCTCCGGATTCTTTTTCCGGTGATGGCTTGGCCAGTATCGACGCAGCTTTGGCTCAGGCAAAGCGCTTTGCTGCTGAGGGTGTTGACATGCTTGATGTTGGCGGTGAATCTACGCGGCCGGGGTCGGCTCCCATATCAATTGACGAGGAACTGCGCCGGGTGATACCGGTGCTTGAGCGATTGGCTGCCGAGATAGCTTTGCCCTTGAGCGTTGACACCTACAAATTGGATGTGGCTCGTCAGGCTCTGGATGCCGGCGCTGAAATGATAAATGATATCTGGGGATTGAAGCGGGAGCCAAGGCTGGCTGAGCTGGCAGCAGAAAGAGGTGTGCCCATAATCCTGATGAGCAATCAGCGGGATAGGCCCCGGCGGAACATCATCTCAGCGGTTCTTTCCGACTTTATGAGGTCGATAGATTTGGCATTGGATGCTGGTGTAGCCTGGGAGAACATCATCGTTGACCCTGGCATCGGGTTCGGCAAGACTTTGGAACAGAATCTCGAACTGGTGCGCCGACTGGATGAGCTTAAACCGTTGGGGAGGCCTATTCTCCTTGGTACTTCGCGCAAATCAATGATTGGGTTGGTACTGGATTTGCCCGTGGAGCAACGTCTGGAGGGGACAGCAGCTAGCACTGCCATTGGGATTGCCAAAGGTGCGGATATAATTCGGGTGCATGATGCCCGAGAGATGATGCGTGTTTGCCGGATGAGCGATGCCATTATTCGGGGTATCGGAAGGTAGTAATGGCAACAGCTTATCTTGGCCTGGGCTCTAATCTGGGAGACCGAAAGCTGAACCTGGCTCAGGCTCTGGAATTAATGTCGCAGCAGGTGGCGGTGGAGCGAGTTTCCTCGGTTTATGAGACTCAGCCTGTAGGCTACGAGGAGCAGCCCCTTTTTCTCAACGCTGTATGTCGTATCTCTACCGAATTGAGCCCTGAACAGCTTCTAAGGTTGGCTAAGGAAATTGAGGCCAAGCTGGGCAGAATTCCTAGCTTTCCCAACGCGCCCAGGCCAATTGATATAGACATTCTTTTCTATGCTGACGAGATTGTCAATAGTCAAAAATTGACTATCCCACATCCCCGTCTGGCCGAGCGGACCTTCGTGCTTGTTCCGCTGGCTGAAATCGCTCCTGAACTGGTTCATCCTGAAAGTGGAAGAACCATTGGACAGCTACTGAATGATTTGGGAGCTGTGGCTGGCGTTCGCAGGTGCGCTGAAGCTGAGGAAATCGTGAGAAGGAGGCAAAATGTACCGGGTATCCGTTGAACAGCACTTCGATGCGGCTCACTATCTTCGCAATTACCATGGCAAATGTGAGAATCTGCACGGCCATCGCTTCAAAGTAGTGGTTAGCTTGAAGACTACGAAGCTTAATGAAATCGGCTTAGCTTATGATTTTGTGGAGCTAAAGCAGCATCTTGGAGAGATTCTTACTCAGTTTGACCACACCTGTCTCAATGATGTGCCACCTTTCGACAAACTCAATCCGTCTTCGGAGAATATCGCTGCGGCTATTTATGACCAGCTTAAGCGGCACTTCTCAGGGGAAGTCTCGCTATCCAGCGTTGAGGTTTGGGAATCTCCCCAAAGCTGCGTAAGATACAGCCCTGAATGAATTGACTAGCCCTCAAGATTCGGCGGCAGCAGGTTTGGGATGGATTCAGTAATGGGGTACCTGTGGCTGCATTTCTGACAAAAGAGAGAGCCAGTAATTACCTCCCCCTCTTTTTCTTCAGTTACGCTGAGTTCAAGCGGACCCTTGCATACCGGGCAAGCCAGAATGTCCATCAATTCTTTTTTCATCTTGCACCTATCCTAGCCTACCTTAGAGTGGGCTGTCAACACCCATCATTGCAACAAATCCTGCCGGTTCTGTCTATGGTCACAATCTAGTCTTCCTTAAGCGCGTTGAACACAGAGTCGTTATGCATTAAGTCAAGGGTTATTTTGGAGATGCTTTTCATGATGTCTGGGAGCATTTCCTCCTTTTCTAATTTAGATAAGTCGCTATATAGGATTAGTGAATTTAGGAAAATTGATGTTTTCCACGACATTTCTATCAGCACGTGCTGTTTTGCCGACACTTGCTGGCGACGAAGATAGCCGCGGAGCACATCAGCATCCATATTGATAAAGACATCCAGGTTTTTCCCATCACCGTTAGTTTCTCCGCTTGGCGCGACTTCACCAATATCTTCTCCTGTCCAACCATGTTCTGCCCAAGAGCCACACCCATCCCTTTTTTCTTTATACACTAAGGTTGTTTCAGGCAGCTTGTAGGCTTGCACCTTGTCTTTGTCTTTTGCTCCGTGTGGGCTTACATCGGGTTGTATTTGTGGAGTATATTCAACTTCGAACTCCACAAAAAGGGAATCCTCATATGCTCGTGTTAATTCAACCGACACTTTTTGGATTTCACCAACTTTTATATCCTCAGCAGGCACGAGCTTAATTGTCATTATTCCATTCCACAGGTGGTAAGAAGTCATAATATCTGGGTTCATTTTCAGTTCGCCATTCTCTGATGCTCGGTCAAAATAGTCATTTGCTGCGTCAGTTTCTAGCTTTAATCGTGCATAAGAATTTATAGGAATTTGTTTTCTATAAAGCTTGGCTTTTGAACCATAGGATGAGATTTTTAGATATGTGGGGAATCTTTTGCCTTCGTATTTATCAATTGTCGTTTGGCCAGGTTCTTTTACGTCTTTAACTCCACCTCCCAGTCCGAGGTAATCTATGAGGGAACGATTATTCTTTATCAAATTCGATACTACACCTTCGAGAAACGCAGTGTCCTTCGGATTCTTTATGACCTGTTGGTCCCTGCGAAATCGGTTTAATTTCTGAAGTCCTTCGTGCTTTCCTAGCTCATCTGCCAGTATCTCCTCGACTTCCCTAAAAATTTGGCCTCGCCTCATGCGTTCTCTGTCGGGCATAAAGGTCTGCTCTCGGACATTGGTCTCCACATCGGTGCAGTCGATATGCACCAGCAAGTAGTCGGCTAGATAATAGAGTCTGGCTTTGGTTCTTAGGAATGAGCGACCAATCGTAGCATGCGTTTGCCCATTGATAGTGAAAAATATGGCGTTATCTTGGTTAGTAAATTCGCTTTTGCTAGTCCCTTCTTTGAAGAGGGTAACCTCAATATTTCTTCTACCAAATTTGCCTAGTTCAGCGGTGATAGTTAACGGTTGGTCAACGCTGTCTCGGTCATCGACCATAACTCGCATCTTATTTCCCAACATCAACTTAAACGGGCTGTGCCCCTTGTAATCCCTTGCTTCATATAACATGAGGGGCAGCGCAGGGGCGTATAGAAGCCTGTTTAGCTCTCGCCACAAGCCAAATCCGATTATCGAAGGGTCAGGCAGATCGTAGTTGAACATCTCTATGTACGTCCCGCTCTCAAAGCTTTCATGGTTTGGAAGTATATCGAGGGGCTCTCCAGGGAACGATAGTATTCCCCCATTCTCACCGACGCAGTATTCAAACCATGAGTTCTTATATGGCGACGGGCCAGTCACGATATGGAGTCTAATCAGACTGAATCCCCACCTGTCATCTTGATTATGGTGAAGCAATTCTGGCGTTTTCCTAGAAAGAATCAATTGATAATGATATTCTCCACAGAAGGCCAATACTCCTGTTCCACCCATGTTATATTTTCCCTGAACAAAGCGAATCTTATCCTTATTGCCTCTGTGGAGAGAAACAAATGTATTTTCGAAGTTGCTTGGGTGTTGTCCCTCTCCGGTGTCAGCAACTACCATGTTGGGGCGTTCCCTCGCACCTTCAGCGATTATCATGATATTGCTTGCCAGCTCCCTCCTCTTCCTCTGTCCAACTTCGGAAAAGTCACCCTTCTTAATTCCGAAGAATAATTCCACCGCTTCCTGCATTGACTTCGGTGCTTCATCCGCCTCTGGATCAATACTCCTTAGTTTGCACTCCTTTAGAAGTAAGTGGTCGATAGAGTTAATGGGTTTTTCTGCAAGAGAATTGGCAGAATTTTCCTGCTGGTTGTAGATAGTATCAAAATTCCCATAGTAACCGCCATAAGGCCTCCAGTTTTGCTGGTTGTTTAATATGGCAGCGCCCTCGATAATCTGTTTAACTTCGACTTCAGAGGATGCTGAAATGAGCTTTAGTAAAAGTGCTTTGGCTGTGTGTGATTTTGCGTCCATTTTTACTTCTGTTTCCCTCCCCCTCGACTTCTTTGACCAATAATTCGCTTTCCGGTCATTTTCCATCCTTTCAGAGCATAGGTGCCCCGCTTTACACGCTTGAAGCGCGGGTCGATGCTGATATGAGCTATCAGGTTTGTTGCCGGATCCTGCCCTCGAATTTCAAACCCAGCTTGCGTAATTGCCGCACATAAGTCCTTATAATACATAGGAATTCCAGCATCTTTTAGCAGGTCATAAGCTATATCAGCAATTTTCTTCCTGTTTTTGGTAACAGCGGTTGAGCTATTTGTAGGGGTAGAAATTGTTTCGATGGGGTGCATCTCTAGGTTAAGCAACCTATCAATTGCTGCTAGCTTTTCGTACTTTACTTTTAGCTCTGTTTCTATAGGGGCTAGCTGTGCTTGCAAGCCTTCGATCTCTCGCACCAGAATTTGTTTCCATTCCTGTAATTTTTCTTGGTCCATTTTTGTCTCCTATGCTAGAGTTAATATAAATTTTATCATAAGACTTATAATTTGTCAAGTATTTTAGGCTTTATAATAGAAAACATTTGCCTAATAATTTCGGATAGTAAGAAGGGTGGCTAAAAGCCACCCTTCAAAGCTTGGTCGGTAGGGGGGTTGCAATTTGAACCATCAGGTTGTTTAATGCCTTTTAGTTACCTAAATAAATAAGCCCAGATTGACATTTTCACGTCCTGGGTTACTGTTCTTTCCTTCTGCACTTGGGTGGGGACTTCACGGTATTGAGTCACATCTCTGTATTTGGTAACCGTCCTGGATTTGGTCACTTCCTCGGGATAACTTATCTTAATGGTTGCCTTAGCCTGATTGCCTCCCCAGTAGTAGGGCCAGAAGCGGTAAGAAGATGTGTCGTCATCTGGATAAGTAATATAGTAGTATTGCGGGTAGTAGGAATACCCTTGGAAGTTTATAGAGACAGTGGAATCTGGTTTATCGACCTTGAAGGTATGTGACCAGTTGCTGGTGGAGACATAGGAATCATAGATAGTTTCTGTGCGGGTTTCGGTTGTAGTATATGGTTCGACATCGGTATAGCTTTCGCTTTCGGTGTAAGGCTCGCTCTTCATCTCAGTGGCCCAGTATGTTTCTGTCGTCTGGACGGGCACTGTTTTAATAGGCAGAGCGAACACAATAGCCAGGATGGCTATGGGGGCTAGGCCCCAGACAATGGGCTTCCAATTGCCTTTGACACTGTTCCTGATGTTACTTGCCATCTCTAACCTCCGTGTTCAATTACTACAGACTTCATTATAGCATGGGGACTTCTCTTCAACACAAGTTTGCAAAGCGAAAAGGCCGCACAATCGCGGGCGGCCTTTCCAATTCTCTGGTGGCCCAGGTTAGAAGGCTTCCGCACTTTCATAAGAAAAGCACCTTATTCCTGTTTGAACACAATTGGCTCTCTCATGTCTATAAACTATTGTCCAGTTTGTTTTGTTACACAAAACCTCAATCAATTAGCTGGGCTCACTCAAATCGTACTGTAGCGTTGCCCTATAAGTACCGAAACGATGAGAAGCTTGGTACGGAATATCTAGCTTGACACGGCATTGACGGGCGGTATACCATAGACGTTCAGCAGTTCTGAAGACAGATAATCTGGCAGAAGCGCTTCTTCACTTGCTAGTCAATCTCTTGAAAGCAAAGAGGTTGGTGGCCCGTCCAGAGCTCAGAAGGTTGATCTTCCGCTTCATATCGTTGTGATATTCGCATGGCTGGAGAGAATAAGCCCCAAGATGAAGGCCCTCAGGTAAGCGGTACTTCCAGAGGCTGGCTGGCCACATTTGATTCCCTTCAGGTTGTCGGCTACCGTTGGTTCTGGTTCAGTCTGCTGTCCTCTATGGCCGCCTTGAATATGCAGTTCCTGGTGCGCGGGTGGCTGGTGTACGAGCTCACCGGTTCTCCTCGTGCTCTGGGACTGGTAGCTGCTGCTATGGGGATTGCGCTGATGTTGTTTGCTCCGCTGGGGGGTGTGGTTGCCGACCGCGTGGATAAACGAAACCTGATGGTAGCGGCTCAGTCTGCCGGCGGTCTCCTCGCGCTGGTCATTGCTATTCTAGTCTCCACGGGTGCCATCATGTTGTGGCACCTGGTTGTTGCTTCGGTGTTGAGCGGCATAATCTGGGCTTTTAGCTTGCCGGCGCGCCAGGCTATTATCCCTGAGCTTGTGGAGAAACACCGCATCATGAATGCGGTTGCTATCTCCTCGGGGGCAATGCATCTGAGCCGCGTTGTCTTTCCTGCGCTTGGGGGCTTACTGATGAGTACCCTGGGCGTCGCCTGTGCTTACTATGTCGTGGTGGTTTGCTACATGGCTGGTGTGGCTCTGCTCCTCAGAGTGCCGGCGGCGAGTGGGGCTGCTGTTGAGGCTAATGCCTCGATGGGATTTCACCTGGCCGAGGGGATAAGGTATATTCGCCGGAGCCCTATTCTTGTAGCCTTGCTTCTCATGACGGTGGTGCCTATCTTGTTCGGCATGCCTTACCAAATGCTGATGCCCGTTTTCGCTGAAGATGTCCTTGATGTGGGTGCCCGTGGCCTGGGATTCCTGATGGCCGCTGTGGGGCTAGGAGCCCTGGCCGGTTCCCTTTTGGTTGCTTCTCTCGGCGATTTCAGGCACAAGGGGTTGCTGCTCTTGGGTTCAGCCTTACTGTTTGGAGTCACTTTGATTCTGTTCACCCAGTCAGCGAATTTCTATCTCTCCCTGCTCATCCTCCTGTGTGTGGGCGTGGTGAACACGGCCTATTTGTCGGTTAACAACACTCTGCTTCAGACTAACGCGGAAGACCAGGTGCGGGGACGTGTCATGAGCATCTACGTGATGACCTTTGGTCTTAATGGGGTCGGTGTGCTTTTGGTAGGGGAGCTGGCCGAGCATCTGGATGTGTCTCTGGGAGTGGCCATAGGCGGCGGCCTCGTCCTCCTGTTTACCCTGGCGATGGCCCTGTGGCGACCGATACTGAGGAAGCTGTAGCCGCGACTCGTACGGGGAAAACATGAATTGCTGTAAAGCCATTTACAATACACTACACTAGTTACTTGAATATACAAACCGCGAAAACTGGGTGCCGCTTCGCAGTGGACTTGATGACTGAAGCTGTGAAGCATTAGAATTACGGCAGTGGATGACTTGAGCAGGCTATTTGCCAAGTTGGTGAAACAAAGAGCATGGCGGCGTCGGACTTAGGCAACCGAATTGACATCTTAGCTCAATGGATGTTTGAGGCGAAGCGCCTGGTGGTGTTCACCGGTGCTGGTATCAGCACTGAGTCAGGCCTGCCCGACTTCCGCGGGCCGGATGGCATCTGGACACGTCAGGCACAAGGACTGCCCACCGAGCGGCGAGATTTCTCGGCAGCCGAGCCTAATGCTGGACACGTGGCTATCGTCGAGCTACAGAGACTCGATAAGCTGAGCTTTCTTATCTCGCAGAATGTGGACAACATCCACTTGCGGTCAGGGATCCGTCCAGATTTGCTGGCAGAATTACATGGCAATATTGCCAGGCTGCGGTGCAGTCGCTGTCAGACCCAGGTAGACAAATCTGCCAACGCAGACAGGTGCTCATGCGGCGGCAGGTTGGTTTCCAGCGTGGTCAACTTTGGGCAGTCTCTGCCTGGGAAAGAGCTGGCTGATTCCTTTTGGCATTCACGGAACTGCGACCTGTTTATAGTGGTTGGCTCCAGCCTTGTTGTTACGCCGGCGGCTGATATGCCCAAGGTAGCCCTTGAGTCTGGAGCCCGACTGGCGATTATTAACCAGGGTGAAACGCCGTTCGATAGAGTCGCTCATCTGCGGTTCGAGGAAAGGATTGGCGAGGTGTTACCGCCGGCAGTGGATAGGCTAGAGCAGCTTATGGAGGCATAGCTCTGCAAATATTGTTTAACCAGGCCAAGGGGCAGAAGTACTTGGAACGTGAGGTTCACATATTGAAGTAAAGGACAGAAGAGTTAAATTGGAAGTGGAAGTATAGGCTATAAATGAAAGGAGGCTAAAATGCCCACAGTAACGGTTAGCGACATCAGCATCTATTATGAGACCCATGGGGAGGGCGAACCGCTACTCTTGATCATGGGCTACGGTGGCAACTGCCGCTGGTGGAACAGCCAGATCCCGGCCCTGTCCCAGGAATACCGGGTGGTGGCCTTCGACAACAGGGGCGCCGGGCGGAGCGATAAGCCCGATGTACCCTACACCATAGAGATGATGGCAGCGGATACCGCGGGATTGCTTGAGGCACTGGCTATCGATGCCGCCCATATCTATGGGGTCTCCATGGGAGGCATGATCGCTCAGGAGCTTACCCTTCGCCACCCGGACAAGGTGATAAGTCTCATCCTGGGGTGCACCACCCCCGGAGGACCGAACAGCATCCTGGCCGATGCGGAGACGCTGACCTTCTTGTTCGACACGGAGCGTAGGAAGCGGCTGACGCAAGAAGAGGATGCCAGGGAAACGCTTCCCTACCTCTTCACTCAGGAGTTTATGGACAAAAACCCCGAACTCATGGATGCGGTCGTCGCAAGTATGCTGGAGTATGATGTCACCCCGATTCATGGTTACCAGAGGCAAGGGGAGGCCATAATGAGGCTCAATGCCTATGACCGCCTGACCGAGATTAAGGCGCCCACTCTAGTCATAGCCGGGACTGCCGACAGGTTGATTCCTGTAGAGAACTCGCGGCTCCTCGCCTCCAGGATACCGGATGCCGAGCTTGTCATCCTGGAAGACGTAGGCCACGGCTTCTTCACCGAAGCGCTGGAGGAAGCCAGCAAAGCAGTCCTTGCCTTCCTGGGGCGACACCGCCGCTCTGCCTAGGCAATGTAGAAGTGAGGGCAGAAGCCCTCCCGACCTGCGGAAGACCAAAAGTAGCGCGACCTTTTAAGGTCGCCGTGGGAGGTCTGGGTGAGGCCAAAGGGTGGCCTTGCATCCCGGGCTCAGGCGAGGCTGAAGCCTCGCACTACATGCTTGTTCTGTAGCGGAGGCGTCTGGGGCTGTCATTGCAAGCCCTTCGCTTCGTGTCATTCTGAGGGGAGCGAAGAATCTCACAGCTCAGGGTGAACTCCGCGAAGCAATCCTGGGAGACGAGGGGAACCGCAAACGTGGGGATCGGTCCTTCGTGGAATATATTCGGCCCGGTGGATTCTCCGGTCGCCGGGCTCCCTGACAATGACAGAGGGGAAACGCTCAGGACAAGCTCTGAAGGTCTGTGCTTACGCATGGTTGACGTGTCGGGTTCACGCTGTTAGAATCGGAACGAATGGGGAGCCTTCCCCCGGTAACTGGTTCCGCTATTTCGGCTCTAAATAGACTGCAATAAAGGAGGGAAAATACATGGTGTGGTATGTTTATCTGGCCTACTTCGTTGCCGGCCTATTTCTAGCCAACGGAGTACCCCACTTCGTGAATGGCATATCCGGCGGGAGATTTCAGACTCCTTTCGCTAAACCTCTCGGTGTCGGAGAATCCTCTCCCCTGGTGAATGTCATCTGGGGGCTGGTCAACTTCGTCATTGGCTTTGTGCTCGTCCGCGGCGTTGGGGATTTCCGTTGTGGCTTCACCCTCGACATCCTCATGGTTGGACTGGGTGCTGTCGTCGCCGCAGTCGGGTTGGCGTGGTATTTTGGGCGCGTGCGCGGCAGCTGATTTCCCTTGGTGTTGATGGCCTGATAGTGGGGCCTTTTGAAGAACTGAGCCCAATGGGCCCAACTATAGGCAACCGGTTGGAGGGCGGATGACAGTTGACAAAGAGATCATTCAAGAAATCGTTGAATCTGTAGAGATATGCCTTGCCCCGGATGGTAAAGAATATTCTGTTACTGGCAGGAAGGCAGTGAATTCGATCGCCCAGGCGAGAGGAATCTCAGGCAGAGAGGTAGAGGTCGCGGCGCTGGAACAGGGTATTATCCCTCGGTGTTATCTCCGAAATATCGGCGCCATTGGTTTGAACGGGCAGATAAAGCTATTGCAGTCATCTGTAGCTGTAGTGGGGGCAGGGGGGTTGGGTGGCACTATAATTCAACTTCTGGCCAGGCACGGGATAGGACATATCATCGTTATTGATAACGACCGTTTTGCTGAAGAGGATTTGAATAGGCAGTCGCTGTCTACAGAAGAGGACCTGGGTGAGCATAAGGCTATCATTGCGGCGAGAAGAGTTAGGCAGATAAATTCAGCGATTACTGTCACGCCATACGTGGGGAAGCTTACCAAGCGGAATGCCCGCAAGCTGCTCAAGGATGCCAGAGTAGTGGCTGATGGATTAGATAACCTACCCTCACGTTTTGCAGTCGAAGAAGCTTGCCGGGATTTGGGGATTCCTTTCGTGTACGGAGCGATTGCTGGCTTCAGCGGGCAGCTAATGACTATCTTCCCGGAAGATGTAGGGCTCTCCTCTGTTTATGGCCCGTCTGACAGTCTCCCTGAGCGGGGCGTGGAAGTGAAGACCGGTACTCCTTCTGCCACACCGGCAATGATTGCTGCCTGGCAGGTTCAGGAGGTAATCAAGGTCATTACCGGAATTGGTAAGCCTCTGCGTAACCGTCTTCTTATTCTGGATGCTGGGGAAGGGGTTGTTGACACAATTGAATTGGGCAGGTAGCTAAGATGGCATCAATCACAGTACGGTTCTATAGCATCTACTGCCTTTATCTGGGCATAGATCGTCTGTCTTTGGAGGCGGATGACTTGGGGGACGCTCTGGCTCAAATGGAGGAGAGGTTTGGTTCTCGACTTCGGGAACAACTCCAAATGCGTGGAATTGAACTGGACCAGAAGATGCAGGATTTTTCGCTTATCCTGCTTAACGGTATCAATATTCGCAACCTGGGCGAGACTAAATTGCGAGAAGGGAGTGTTCTGCACATTTTCCCTCCTTCCGCTGGCGGATAGGGGTCAGAGTATGTGTGACTTTGAACACCATTCTCGCGTTTGGAGTATTTCGTAATATCGTACGTCATCGAAAGAAAAAAGTGAAGGGAGTCCAATATGGAGAGTACGGCGCAGGATAGTGATGTCAAAATAAAGAGGCTTGAACTCGGGCCCTTCGGTACGAATGCCTACATAGTAGTATGCCAGGCTACTGGAGACAGCATTTTGGTGGATGCACCCGCTGAAGCCGGTGAGATCTTGCGACAATTGGATGGCACCAACCCTAGATACATAGTGATAAGCCACAGCCATTTCGACCATATTCAGGCGCTTGATGAGGTAAAATCCGAACTCAAGATTCCGGTAGCGGTTCACCCTCTTGATGCTGCAAACCTACCATCTCC
>JADHXB010000041.1 GCA_016783155.1 Dehalococcoidia bacterium | reverse complement strand
CGCCAGATGCATAATGCGCTTTTCCAACAGCCTTGCTGATACTGACTGGAAGCAAATAGCATTCTGTAGCCAATGTCGACCAAAGCTGATAAAATGATGTTTCGCGAGTCAAAGCCATGATAATCAAAAGAGCGACCATCGCCGATGCCGAAGACATACTCGCTCTTCAAAAACTAGCCTATATAAGTGAAGCTGAAATTTACGATGACTTCACTATTCCACCGTTAGTTCAGACTTTAGAAGAAACAAGAGGTGATTTTGAAAAGCAAGTCTTCCTCAATGCCATCATCAATGGCAGAATAATAGGTTCTGTAAGAGCGTTCCCAGACGAAGAGAGCTGTAAAATTAGAAGACTTATCGTTCATCCTGATTTCCAAAATCAAGGCATCGGAGCAGCTCTCATGAATGAGATAGAAAATATGTTCAGTTCAAGTAACAGATTTGGACTATTCACCGGCCATAAGAGCCAAAGGAACATCTATCTTTATCAAAAGCTTGGATATAAGATATTTAAGACTGAGAAAGTCAACAACAAACTCAATCTTGTATACCTGGAAAAAACTTCTGACATACTGAACCAAATGGAGGTGTAGACATATGAGAAAAGTAGTTGCAGTCGGTGTCGGGATGACGAAATTCAGCGGCAAGCAGGACAAGACGGCCATAGAGCTATTTGCTGAAGCCGCCATAGACGCCATAAACGAGTCTAATCTAAAACCAAAGGATATGCAGGCTCTATTTATGGGCAATGCCTTGAGCGACTTCTCCGAGGGACAAGCACATATCCAAGCTTTCGCCGCCGATTATATCGGCGCTCCTCATATTCCAGCCAACCGATATGAGAACGCCTGCGCTTCATCTACCGCTGCCTTCCGAGATGCCTTTATGTGGGTGGCTTCAGGGTTCTACGACATAGTCCTGGTCGGTGGCGCCGAAACTGCCGCCAAGATGGGGACGCCTCTCGCCACTCGAACCTTCGCTATGGCCAGCGACAGCCGATATGAATACCCCTCCGGAATCACCTTCCCCGGCGTCTTCGCTCTGCTTGCCCATCTTTATGCAAAGAAGTATGGCATACCTCTGGAAAAGCTTAAACAGCAAATGGCTCAGGTTTCCATCAATTCCCACTATTACGGTGCCCGCAATCCCAAAGCTCACTTCCAGAAAGAGATAACTATGGATGATGTGCTCAACAGCCTTATGGTCTGTCAACCTCTCCAGCTCTATGACTGCTGCCCGTTCTCAGATGGAGGCTCGGCAATTGTCCTAGCCTCAGAGGAAAAGGCTAAAAGGCTGACCGATAAGCCGGTTTATGTCGCCGGCGTCGGTCAAGCTTCAGCCGGCAATCTGCCCAGCCAGAAAGAATATCTGCCACGGATTAGATCCCGGGAACTGGCGGCCAAGCAGTCCTACGATATGTCCGGACTTAGCCCCAAGGACATAGATGTAGTTGAGCTTCACGATTGCTTCAGCATAGCTACAATTATCGCCCTGGAAAGCCTCGGCCTCTTCGAATTCGGCAAGTCCGGTGAGGCTATAGAAAAAGGCGAAACCAAAATTGGGGGCAAAATGCCGGTAAATCCTTCCGGTGGACTGAAAGCCAAGGGGCATCCCATAGGCGCTACCGGAACCGCACAGGTATATGAGATAGTTAAACAGCTAAGAGGCGAATGTGGTGAGCGGCAGGTCGAAGAAGCCAAGATAGGCATGACCGATACGCTCGGTGGAGATGGCGGTTCGCTGTGCAATGTAATCTTAAAGAGGGGTTGGTGATATAGTTGCGTCCCAATTCCGAAGGAGGCTAAAAGTGGAACACAAGCTTGATTTTAAACAATATAATGAGGCGCTTAAACAAAATAAGCTGCTGGGACTAAAATGCAAACAGTGTGGCACAATCACCGTGCCGCCGAAAATAGCCTGCGGAAACTGTGCCAGCACTGACCTGGACATCGTCGAACTGAGCGGCAATGGCAAAATCCAGACTTTCACCACCGTTTTCGTGCCGCCGGAGGGGCGTGAAGGTGAATGCCCGTATGTTATAGTGCTGGTCGAACTCGACGAAGGACCATGGATAATGGGTAACTTGACCGGAATTGACCCAAACAAGGTGACTATGGATATAATGGGCAAAAAGGTGAAGATGGGGCATGCCGTCTTCCCCGGAGACAAATATTCCGCTGGCGAGGAAGCTAGACCGCTCTTCAGCCTAGGGACTTAAGGCTATTGACAGCAGAAAAAATGTCAAAACAACCAGTTTTAGTTCAAGCGTTGCTTAAACCCGAAACCTATCCGCACAGCCCCAAAAAGGTGGAGCTGGTGCAAACCCAGATGTCCTTTCTCTTCCTCACCGGCGACTATGTCTACAAGGTCAAAAAGCCTGTAGATTTGGGCTTCCTGGACTACACCACACTGGAAAAGCGCCGCTTCTTCTGCCAGCAGGAGATAGAACTTAATAGACGACTTTGCCCGGAAATCTACTTGGAAGTCGTGCCTATAGTCAGCAGCCAGGGACAAATCCGCCTTGTCGGCGAGGGAGAGACAATCGAATATGCCGTCAAAATGAAGCAGCTCCCCGCAGAGCAGATGATGGACAGACTTTTGCCTCAGGACTTGGTGATGGAGGAGATGGTGGTAAGGGTAGCTGAGAAGCTGGCGTCATTTCACGACAAGGCCAGAACAAGCCCCGAAATCAGCGCCTACGGGAAGCTGGACGCTATTATGATAAACACCGAGGAGAACTTCACCCAGACCGAGAGGTATATGGGCATTTCAATATCAGACCAAAAATATCATCGTATCAAGGCTTACACAAATGAGTTTCTTAAGTCAAACAAGTCCCTGTTCCAGAAGCGGATAGCCAGCGGCAGGATAAGAGACTGCCACGGTGACCTTCACGCCGCCCATGTCTGCATCAGCAATGGAATCTATATCTATGACTGCATTGAGTTCAACGATAGGTTCAGATATGGCGATGTAGCTTCCGAAGTCGCCTTCCTGGCTATGGACATCGACCGCTTCAAACAAGCTGACCTGTCCCAGGCTTTCGTTAATGCCTATGTCAGCTTGAGCCAGGATAAAGAGCTGCTCCAACTGTTAAACTTCTACAAGTGCTACCGAGCCTACGTCCGAGGCAAAGTAGAAAGCTTTAAGTTCGATGACCCCTATGTCTCGGAGGAGGAAAAGGCAAGTGCTCTGGCTGCTGCCAGGAGGTATTTCGAGCTTGCCGAATCATATGTATGATATATTAGGCTGGAGTAAGCTAAATCGGATTAGGCGAACGTTGGGCTTGTCTATATAGTAGCGGATGAAAGGAGACAACAGATTGAGAGAGCCATTTGTTAGATTTGTGAAAAATGAGTTGGGAACCGGTTTCCTGCTTATTGTTTGTGGCCTGCCCGGTACCTGGAAAACCGAGACGACTGAGGAAGTGTCAAAGATCAAGGGTTATCCGCTCCTTCGAACTGACCTGATTAGACTGGAGGTGTTGAAAAACGAGGACATATTTGATGGAAAAGTCGCCTCTGATATGAATAAACGTACAACTGTTTATGATGAGATGTTCGCCCGAGCAGAGGAGATTCTAGGAAAGGGCGATGGTGTGATTCTCGATGCCACTTTCGTCACGCAGTCATTAAGGAGACGCGCCGCTGCCATAGCCGCCAAACACAACCTCGCCTTCATCATCATGCAGACAGACTGTCCACAGGAAGTGTCCATCGCACGGATACTAAAGCGCACCAAAGAAGATTATGTATCAAACGCGCTAACCGAAGAAGCCTACTTAAACAATAAAAAGAAGTTCGAAGAAGTGAATCTGGATGACTTAAAGGGCTTGTATCCTAACCTTAATATTATCCACTTCATAGTTGACACCCGTAACGACCAGCCTGAGGACTGGTACATTATCAAAGTGCAAAAGAAATAGATGAAAATAGACTTACACATCCATACCAAGACGTATTCAGATGGTAATCTACATATAGAAGAGGTTTTTCGAGAAGCCAAGAAGAGAAATATAGATTTAATATCGGCAACCGACCACGATTCTATAGATGGCCAAGAAAAAGCAATCGCTCTGGCTAAAGAATATGGCATAACTTATATTACCGGTGTCGAATTGAATATAACATTCCAGTATCCCCCCGAACCCGGCAGATCCATTTCCCTGGACTTCCTGGGATACCAGTATGATATCGGCAACCATGAGCTAAAGAGTAAACTTGAATTGATAAGAGAGCGCAGAGAGATAAGAGCTCATGAAATTTTGGAGAAGCTGAATGCTGAATTCGACAAAGAGAATATTGCAAGATTCGATGAGGAAGACATCAAGAAGATACAAGACAGCATCGATGGTGTATTCGGGCGCCCCCACATAGCCAAATATCTGGTGGAAAAAGGGATTGTCAGCAGTCATCAGGAAGCATTTGATAGATATCTGGTCAAGTGTGATGTCCCCAAGTTCCCGCTTTCACTCGCCGAAGCATCAAGGTTGACCAGAAACGCTGGCGGCATATTTATACTTGCCCACCCTAATGACCCGAACGGGACATCCCTGGTTAACATAACGTCTGATTTAGACGAACAGACGAGGATCATCGAAGGATATATGCTAGAATACATTGATGGTATCGAGTGTTGGCATTCGAGAAACGATGCCAAGACCACTGCGCAATACATTGAGTTCGCTAAAAAGCACCACCTTCTCATGACCGGCGGCAGTGATTGCCATCAGAAACCAATCCTTCTTGGCACGCTGGATATACCTGATTATGTTGCAGAGCAGCTCAAATGATGGCAGGACATTGCGCTCAAGTACTCTCTCATGCAGACAGATTTCAGATAAATTATAATAAGGAGTAGCCAATGAGTATAAAGACCTATGATGTTAAAGACCCCTCCCTGGCTTCAGCCGGCAAGCTGCGCATCGAGTGGGCCAGCCGGGAGATGCCGGTAATCAAACTAATTAGACAAAGATTTGCCAAAGAAAAGCCTTTGAAAGGAATACGCATCTCCGCTTGCCTCCATATCACCACAGAGACAGCCAACCTGGCTTTAGCCCTGAAAGAAGGTGGCGCCGAGCTGGTTTTATGCGCCTCAAATCCGCTGAGCACTCAGGATGATGTGGCAGCAGCCCTTGTTGAATACGGCCTGCCCACCTTCGCCATCAAGGGCGAAGATAACCAGACATATTATAAGCACATAAATTCTGCCCTGGAGCATAAGCCTCAGCTCACTGTGGACGACGGCGCTGACCTGGTCAGCACCGCCCACCGAGAAAAGACTCAGCTTCTGGGCAACATAATCGGCGGCACCGAAGAAACCACCACCGGCGTGATAAGGTTGAGAAATATGGCCGAGGAGGGGAAGCTGAAATATCCCCTCATCTCCGTAAACGATGCCAAAACCAAACACTTCTTTGACAACCGCTACGGCACCGGACAGAGCACTATCGATGGTATCACCCGAGCCACCAACGTTCTGTGGGCAGGGAAAAAGGTTGTGGTCTGCGGCTACGGCTGGTGCGGCAGAGGTATAGCCCGAAGAGCTCAGGGGATGGGTGCCTGGATAATTATTACCGAGGTCAATCCTATCTCAGCCCTCGAAGCGGCTATGGATGGCTATCAGGTCATGCCACTGATTGAGGCGGCTAAGATTGGAGACATCTTTATCACCGCTACCGGAGACGTCAATGTTATCGATAAAGCCCACTTCTTAGAGATGAAGGGCGGGGCTATTTTAGCCAACAGCGGTCATTTCAACGCCGAGATAAATATCCCAGCCCTGGAAAAACTAGCCAAGGCAAAGAGGCAAATGCGCCCATTTGTTGATGAGTATACTCTGGCTGACGGACGGCGGCTTTTCCTTCTAGGCGAAGGCAGGCTGATAAATCTAGCAGCAGCCGAGGGGCATCCTGCCAGCGTTATGGACATGAGCTTCGCCAACCAGGCGCTATGCCTGGAATATCTGGCTAAGAACAAGGGGAAGCTTAAGCCAAAGGTCTACCCCGTGCCTGAGGAAATCGATAACGAAATCGGGCGGCTGAAACTTGAAGCCATGAACATAGCCATAGATTCCCTAACCAAAGAACAAAAGAAATACCTGGAAAGCTGGGAGGAAGGAACATAGCCGGGAAGGGGGGATAACACTAAATATTGTCATAAGGAGATTTTCGGAAGGAGAAAAAATGTCAAACAGCTTTAATGATGCAGCTTCCTATTTTTTCGCCTCGGAGTCGGTTACCGAGGGGCATCCGGACAAGCTCTGCGACCAGGTTTCCGATGCTGTCCTTGATGCCATAATAGCACAAGACCCCTTTGCCAGGGTCGCCTGCGAGGTTGCCGTGACCGTGGGCTTGGTATTGGTTCTGGGCGAGATTACCACCAAGTGCTACATAGAAATACCCGACATTGTGCGCAAGGTAGTCAGGGACGCCGGTTACATCAAACCAGAGTACGGTTTTGATTATGAAAGCTGCGGCACCCTGGTATCTATAAAGCAGCAATCAGCCGATATCTCGGCTGGAGTCAGCCAGGCGATGGAAGTGAGAGAAAAGACCAAAGGCAGTGACGACCTGGACAAAACCGGCGCCGGTGACCAGGGGATGATGTTCGGCTTTGCCTGCACCGAGACACCTGAACTTATGCCGCTGCCCATCTCGCTGGCCAACAAGCTGTGCCGACGTCTGGCTCAAGCAAGGAAAGAGGAAATCCTGCCTTATCTTCGGCCCGATGGCAAATCTCAGGTGACTGTAGAGTACAACCACGGCTTGCCTAAGAGGATAGACTCGGTAGTCATTGGCGCCCATCATGACCCCGGCATCAGCCGTGACCAAATGGAGCAAGACATCAAAGAAAAGATTATCAAGGCCGTTATCCCGTCAAAGCTTCTGGATGACAAAACAGCCTACTACATAAATGGTGCTGGACAGTTCGTCATCGGTGGCCCGGTATCAGATACCGGCTTCACCGGCCGTAAAATACTGGTCGATACCTACGGCGGTTATGCCCGTCATGGTGGCGGAGCCTTCTCGGGCAAAGACCCGACCAAGGTCGACCGGTCCGCCAGCTACATGACACGGTATATTGCCAAGAACCTGGTAGCTGCAGGGCTAGCTGAACGCATCGAAGTGCAGGTTTCATATGTCATTGGCGTCGCCCACCCGCTGTCCATTTCCTGCGAGACATTCGGCACAGGCAAGGTACCTGACAAAACCATCACCGAGCTGATTAAGAAGCACTTTGACCTCCGCCCTGAAGCCATCATCAGGAACTTCGACCTTCGCCGCCCCATTTACAGGCAGACGGCTGCTTACGGGCACTTCGGCAGAGATGACCTCGACCTGCCCTGGGAGAAGACGGACAAGGCCGCAGTTCTCAAGGCTGAAGCTGGACTGTAAGTCAAATGGACAAGGTTATTAAATTTGGCACTGACGGTTGGCGAGCAGTCATCGCCGAAGATTTTACCTTCGACAATGTCCGAGCCTGCGCCCAAGGATTAGCCAACTACTTAAAACAGGCTAAGCTGGCTGAGCGCGGGCTGGTTATCGGCTATGACACGCGTTTCGCTTCCGAGGACTTCGCTGCCGCTGCTGCCGAAGTAATTGCCGGCAATAAAATTAAAGTAACCCTGTGCTCCAAAGTAGCGCCGACACCGGTTATAAGCTACGCCGTCACCGCCACTAAGTCAGCCGGGGCTATAATCATCACTGCCAGCCACAATCCAGGACGTTGGAACGGCTTCAAACTCAAGGATGAGGCTGGAGCCAGCGCTCCGTCTGAGGTCGCCGCAGAGGTAGAGAAGAATGCCAACGAGGCTCTATCCACAGGCGAGGTGAAACGACTTCCATTGGCTGACGGCCTGAACAACGGGCTAATAACATACTTCGACCCGGACCCGGTGTATTTCAAGCAGCTAGAACGACTTATTGACCTGGAAACTATTCGCCACAGTAATTTAAAGGTTATCGTCGACTCCATGTACGGGGCCGGCATTGGCTATTTCAAGGGGCTTCTCAAAGGTGGCAAAATAGAAGTCCTAGAGATTAACAATGAGCGCAATCCCTCTTTCCCCGGGATTCAACCAGAACCAATCGCCAAGAACCTGACCAAACTCTCAAATACGGTCACGGAATATAAGGCAAACGTGGGCATAGCCAACGATGGCGATGCCGACAGAATCGGCATCATCGACGAAAAAGGAAACTTCCTCAACCAGCACCAGGTATTCGCCCTGCTTGCTCTCTACTTCCTTGAAGTTCGCGGGGAGCGTGGCGCCATAGTCGAGACCTTAACCGATAGCACGATGCTCCACATCTTGGGAAAGCAATTCGATGTGCCCGTCTACGAGACGCCGGTAGGCTTCAAATATGTAGCCCCGATGATGATAGAGAAGAACGCCCTCATCGGTGGTGAGGAGAGCGGCGGCTACGGCTTCCGCGGTCATGTCCCCGAACGCGATGGTATACTCGCCGGCCTGTATTTCCTCGACTCTATGATAAAGACAGGCAAGACCCCATCACAGCTATTAGACTATTTATTTAGCAAGGTAGGGCCACACTATTATGACCGCCTGGATTTTCACGTTTCTCCGGGCGACCGCCAGAAGCTCGCCCAGAAGCTTATTCAGCCCACCATCGACTCTATCGCCGGCACAAAGGTAGCCAAACTGGACACCACCGACGGTTACAAATACTACCTGGCCGACGATTCCTGGCTGCTCATCCGCTTCTCCGGCACTGAGCCTCTCATACGCATCTATGCCGAAGGCCACAGCCCGGAGCAGGTGCAGAAACTTCTGGAGGGCGGCAGGAAATTGTTGGGGCTTTAAGATATGGTCGACTTAGACGACGTTCAAGTATATAAGCGACTCGACCCGGCAAACATGCTGGAGCATCTTCACAGCTTGCCCCAGCAATGCCACACTGCCTGGCGCAAGGCTAAAGATTTCAACCTACCCCAAGATTATGCCGCGATTGACAAAGTAGTGGTTCTGGGCATGGGCGGCTCAGCCATAGGCGGCAGTCTGCTCCGCAATTTTGTTTCACGGCTAACCAAGCCCATCGTCTTCGTCACCCGTGATTACGACCTGCCAGCCTTCATTGACGACAGGACACTGGTTGTCGCCTCGAGCTACTCAGGAAATACGGAGGAAACGCTCTCTGCCTTTTCCCAGGCTCTGGAAGTGAAGTGCAAAAAGCTGGCCATGACCACCGGCGGCAAACTAAAGGCTATGGCTGAAGATGCCAATGTGCCGGTTTTTATTATTGACCATAGTTCTCAGCCCCGTGCTGCCCTCGGCTACAGCTTCATACCCCTGATAGCCTTCCTGCAAAAGCTGGGCTTTCTCAAAGACAAAACGGCTGAGGTCGAGGCGATGATTCAAGACCTTGAGAAGCTGCTAGGAGAGGTGAAGGAAACCATGCCCACAAGCTCAAATCAAGCCAAGCAGTTGGCTGCCAAGCTGCAGGGCAAAATAGCCGTGATTTACGGTGCCGGTATTCTCTCTGCGGTCGCCCGACGCTGGAAGACCCAGATTAACGAGAACAGCAAGTCCTGGGCTTTCCACGAAACCTTCCCCGAACTCAACCACAACGCCGTCGTCGGCTACCACTTCCCCACAGAATTAACCTCCAAGGTATATGTAGTCCTGCTCCGCTGCCCATCACTTCACCCACGAACCTTGATTCGCTACCGGGTAACCTCTGAGCTTCTGGAGCAGAACAGCATCAGTCATGAAATCATAGACAGCCAGGGCAAAGGTGAACTCAGCCAGATGATGAGACTGATTTGCCTCGGCGACTGGGTCAGTTATTATCTGGCAATCCTCAACGAAATAGACCCCACGCCAGTAAAGGCGATTGACTACCTGAAGAAGCGGCTGAGTGAAACGAAGTAGGGTTCGAACGGCATGTGGGTCAAGATTACACAAAAACCCAATCGCTGTTATTGATGACAATCGATAAAAGGAGGCCTATATGAGAACGAAGATATTTCTCATACAATCCGAAGGGCTGGGTAGAGGTGATGAGCAACTGGGCTCGATACTCATGATTAATTTTCTTCAATTCCTCGGTGAAAGCCAAGACAAGCCCGGCAGTATGATATTCTGGAATGCCGGAGTACGCCTGCTGTGTCCGGGCTCCAAAGTGCTGGAACTCTTGAAACGGCTTGAGAAACAGGGCGTGGAGCTTCTTGCCTGCACCACCTGCCTTGAATACTTCGAGCTGACGGACAGCCTGGCAGTCGGCAAACCGACAACCATGGTGAAAACCATCCAAGCGATGCTGGCTGACGAGGTCGTCAGCCTATAAACTAAAAGCCAATTAGCATAAAGGGGCCAGTCCGGTTACTTTTTTCTCATGGTCTTGGGAATCTGAACAATATCATCTACAGTTTCCAGATCAAACCACCATTTATTTTTTATATTCTGTTTTCCGTATGCCCATAAATCATCCATTTTAATAATGAAATCATTTAAAAACGGAGTATGTTGAATTAGCCATCTAACAGTATCATGTGTCGATCCTGCTGGTTTGTTCCAGGGGCACGATTTTATGCAGCTGGCACAAGCAGAACCATTCTGGTTGGTTACCCTGTATTTTGAACAGAGATCTGTGTTCGCTTTCCATGTTTCATAGCCATTGTACATGACTGTATCGCCATTGGAGATAGCTTTGGCAGGGCAGTCATCGGCACACTTCATACACTTTTTGCAGAAGTCCTGTAGCCCGAAATCAACCGGTTTATCTATAGCCAGAGGAAGGTCTGTGGTGACTACTGCTGCCTTAAAGCGTGTTCCCAGAAAAGGATTCAGGACTATGCCGCCGAGCCGACACATCTCACCAATTCCGGCAAGTAAAAGCACAGGCGGTAGCACAACCTGATAATCAAAGAAATGATGCGCGCGTGCCGGATATCCGAGTCTTCTAATGTAATCAGCCAGTATGCGGGAAATAAAGGCACAGGTTGAATAGCCGCGAAAACTCAGAGAGTTCGCTATCCAGTCATGACCCGTAGAGCCATCCAGTGTTTTATAACCCTGGTCCACTACAAAAGCAATGGCAAATTTATGATTGAGCTCGACCTCTTGCACTTCCATTTGGCCACCGATAATGCTTGTGTAATGAGTGTAAACCGCATATTGAGGCAATTGGCATATACCTACAACATCTGCTCCAAGGAAATAGCCAACGCTTTTAATATGCCTGCTTAAAATTTCAGGGTCTTTTGGTAGCGGCGCTTTGGAGGATGCTTCGATGCCTTGCGCTCTGGCTGCCAGATATGCGGTCATATCTAATTGAGCGCCGGATAGAGGATACTTGGGGACAAACCGGGGAAACTCACTCTGTGCCAGGGGGCCATAGTCACCACGTGCGGCACGACTGAACCCATGTTCTCTATCATCAAATCTTTGGACATTGTCTGTAATCGAAATGGTTGGTTTATCAACTCTTTTAAGTTTTTCCATGGGGTAGGGGCCAAGTTGTGTTTCCTCAGCCAAAATTTCAGGGTACTTCTGTTCTCCCTTCATAGTGCATTCCCCCTTACCGCGTTATATTTTCGTGCGGCTTTTTTATGGGGAATTATACCAAATAATAATTGGTTACAACGAAACAACGATAAAAAACTGCCTTTTAGTATAATAATTTGAACCGAGGAGTAAGTAATGTGAACCTTCCCCGGGTC